>JACDBP010000310.1 GCA_013694835.1 Chloroflexota bacterium | reverse complement strand
CGGCTGGTCGACGGCGCCCCATTCGTACTTGTAGGGCTCGTCGCCGCGGAGGAAGTCGAACCGGCTGCGGCCCGCCTCCAGTCGATCACGCAGATACGCCGCCGTCCCGGTGACGCCCGGCGAGAGGTCGCGGGCCGCAGGGTCCATCCCGGCGTTGTAGAAGTAGCACGTCGCACCGTCGTCGAAACCGACCGTCGCGAATGCGGGCCGGCCACCCAGACTCAGCAGCCCGAACTGCGCGGTGGCTCGGTCGCCATCGGCGGCAGCCAGCTCGGCGATGCGGTGCAGGAATCGCCGGCTGCGAGCCCCACCTTCGGTCTCGGGGAAGAGGCCCTCGGCCCCCCAGCGGGCCTGGTGCAGGGCGATGAACGATTCTACGGTCTCGGGTGCCGGCGGGAGAAGCTCGAAACGGAGGTCGCCAGCGGCCTCGGCGCGGCGGATCTTGCGTCGGATCTCGTGGCGCGCCTTCTTGCCGAGGCTGCCGAGGTAGGTCTCCCAGTCGGCTCCGGCGAACGACAGCACGGGGCAGACGTCCTCCTGCTCGCGGTGGACCTGCCAGCCTTCGCGCTCGGCTCGGCGGCAGAAGGCCTGTTCGAGGTCCCTGAGCGCGGGGTCATCGTCGCGCAGTCGGCGCAGGTCGACGACGTCCCAATCACAGTCGCCGTGCCCGGGGTCGGGTGGTGCGGCGAGGGCGTCGACGGTGGCCTCCGCGACCGCTCCGAGGTCGGCCGGGTGCGCCAGCAGCGTGGCGTAGTCGGCGTGGTAGCTGGCGCCGAAGAAGATGGCCTTCGCTTCGGGCGAGACGCGACTACCCTCGCGGTGCTGGCGCCTGAGCGCCGTTCGGGTGGCCGCATCGTCGGGCTCGACCTGGTGCCGATGCATCAGCGGAACGATTCCCAGGATGGTGCTGGCGGCGCGGTCGTTCGTCGGGTAACAGGCGAGGTACTGCTGGTGCGCCGTGGCGGCGTACGAATCCCACCACGCCCGATGCATCGACCAGTCGCTGAAGGGCGTGGCCGCTACGGTCACCGCGAAGAGACGGTCCCAGTCCTGCCGCGGGATGTCGTCGAACTCGATGGGCCGCGCGACGAGCGTGCCCGCGGCGTCGCCGGCAGGCTGACATGGCGCGTCGGGCGAGGCCGGGGCCGGGCTGGTCACAGGAGCGGGAGGATAGCATCGGGATGCTTCGAACTAGTTGCGCCTCGAACCTCTTGAGCGACGAGTTCAGGCAAGGTGCGCGGCGTCAGTCGCCGTACAACGCCTCGAGCTCGGCGGCGAGGGTGGCCCGGATCTGCTCGAAGGCAGCGCCGTTGCGGCTCCTGAGCTCGTACGGGTCGCGTTGGGCGTCGTAGAGCTCGGTCGAACCGTCCGCCCACTCGATGTAGTGCCATCGCCCGAGCGCATGCTTGTCCGTGGTGCGGATCGCTCGCCAACCCGGGCCGTCCGGCAGCTGGCCTCCCTGGCCGATCGCAGAGCGTTCCTCCAGGAGCGCCGTGCGGCCGAGGGAGCCGCGTCCGCTGAACAGGCGCGAGATGTCCAGACCGTCCGGTGGACGTCCGTTGGCAAGCACGCCCATGCTCGTGCCCGCGACCGCGGCAAGGCTCGGCGCGAGGTCGACGTTGGTGACGTAGGTGGTCATGGTGCCGGCTCGTTGATCGCCGGGCCAGCGGACGTAGAGCGGCAGCGGCGTCGCGTACGCGATCTGCTTGGTCTGCCACCGATGGTCCCCCCATGCCATGCCGTTGTCGGCCGTCAGCAGGAAGAGCGTCTCGTCCAGCCGGCCTTGCTCGGCGAGGAGCCCGGCGACGCGGGCGACCATCTCATCGACGGAGAGGAGCGCCCGGCAGGCACGGATGAGCGGCCAGCCCGTGGGGTACGGCTGGAGAGGTTGTTCCTGGAGGAACGCCGGCTTGTCGCTCATGTCGGACTCGTTGTAGGCCGGCCCGCCGCGAACCCCGATCCCCTTGCAGCGCGGATCCGTCACGTGGCGAGGTGCGACCGTGGGAAGGGCGTCCGGGGAGCCCGAGTGCGGTGCGAACGGGGTGATCTGCAGATAGATCGGCTTGCCCGCCGGCGCGTCCCGGAGGATCCTGGCGGCCGCGTCGCTGATGACGTCCGTGCTGTAGTCCTCCGGTGCGGAGCCGTGGTCCTCGACGGCGCCGTCGCGCCACAGCTGGTAGTCGTAGTAGCGACCGGCGGTGACGGCGAGACGGTCCCAGCCCGGCGGCGTCTTGTCGGGGATCTCCGACAGACCGTTCAGGTACTTGCCGGCCATAGCCGTCCAGTACCCGGCGTCCTGCAAGCGCGTCGCCAGGGTGATGGTCGGATCGAAGCGCGTCCCGTCGTTGTCGATCTGTCCGTGATGGTGCGAGTACTGCCCTGACAGGAAGGCGGCGCGGCCCGGGCAGCAGAGCGGGTCGTTGCCGTAGTAGTTGGAGAAGCTCACGCCATCGGCCAGGAAGGCACTGGTGAACGGCATCCGCTCGATGAGCCGCGGCTCGGGCGGCATGTCGTCCAGCATCAGGACGACGATGTTGGGCCGCGAAACACCGACCAGGGTCACCAGCGACGTGGCGGTCGAGACCGACAGCGACGAGGCGACGAGGACGAGGACGAGGACCATCGAGCCCACCCATCGTCGGATGCGACGAGGCGCACGCACGGAGGCGGCGACGTCTACCGAATGCAAGGGTCCCCCCTGGCGCGACATCGAGTCGTCAAGTTTGCTTGTGCTCGCGAGGAGCATGACACCTCTCGGCGCTTGCGTCCGAAGCGCCGGTGTCCCAGAGGGACGGCGGTCCGTGGCAGCGGAACCCGCTGGGCGCTAGGGTCAGCACGTGGAGCCAGCCTCGGACGACCAGCAGATCATCTTCCGCGCCTACCAGGGGAGGGACCTCGCCGAGGCGCAGCGGCGGGCGTGGGCCGAACAACCCGATGCGTTCCTCGCGGGGTACGTTTCGGCGGGCCAGCAGTGGGACGAGACGTCTCGCACGCTGACGGTGCGATACGAACGTCGGGCTCCGGGCCATCAGGCATCACCGTCGACCCGACCCCCGGCTGACCAGAAAGCGGCGACGCCGCCGTACGGCCAGACGCCCATGGTCGGTCGCCCGCAGCTCCGATGGGCCGACAACAAGCCGCTGCCCCGCTGGCGCATCGCGGTCGGGGTCGTGATCGTCGCCGCCCTCGGAGCCGGCGCACTCGTGGCGGCCAACCTGGAGGCGTTCGACCAGCGGCCCAAGACCGTCATCGCCGCCGGGACCGACACCGGACCAGTACCGCGGATCGAGCCCGCCACATGCCGCGGCATCAGGTTCGGGACCGCCGTGTTGCGGTGCGGCGATCTCGTCGTCCCCGAGGACCGCGACCGCCCGAACGGCAGCCGGATCCGGCTCCACTACGCGGTCTATCCCGCCGAGGGCGGTGCCACCGAGCCGGATCCGGTGGTCTACCTCGATGGCGGCCCGGGCAGCTCGCCGCTCAGCGACGGCTTCCCCATCGACCCGTTCGTCCAGCAGCGCGACCTGGTGGTCTTCGACCAGCGCGGCACCGGGCAGTCGCTGCCCAGCCTGGACTGCCCGGAGATCGACGGTGTCAGTCTGGACGGCACTGAGTCCGACCATGCCCTCGCCATCCGCGCCTGCCGCGATAGGCTGCGGGCAGAGGGAGTCGATCGCACCCAGTACACCAGCGCCGAGAGCGCGACGGACGTCGAAGACCTGCGGACGGTGCTCGGCTACCCGGCCTGGAACCTGTACGGGATCTCGTATGGCACGCGGCTGGCGTTGACGGTCATGCGCGACCATCCGGCCGGCGTGCGCAGCGCGATCCTCGACTCCGTCTACCCGCCGAGCGTCGATGGCTACCTCGAGCAGGGCGCCAACGCCGAACGCGCCTTCGAGCTGCTGTTCGGCGCTTGCGAGCGGCAGCCATCGTGCGCCAGGGCCTACCCGGGCCTGCGACAGACCTTCGATGGCGCGGTGGCCGTTCTCGACCGCGATCGGCCGCGCGTGAGGGTCACGCCTCCGGGCGGTGTCGCCGCCGAGACGACCCTCGATGGCGACGTGCTCATCGACTTCGTGTTCCAGAACCTCTATCGGACGGAGGTCATCCCCACTCTGCCGCGAGCCATCGTCGCGACGGCCGGGGGCGACCATGCAGCGCTGACCGCGCATCTGGCGGACGAGGAGCCGCCGCGCGGCCGCCCCGCAGGCAGCGATACCGAGAGCGAGGGGGTGGAGCTCTCGGTCCAGTGTGCCGAGGAGCTGCCGTTCGCGCAGGTCGTCCCGACGTCCGGCGAGGTTTCCCGCATCGCCCGCACCTTCGGCATCGGGTCGATCCAGGGCGCGTGCGCGATGTGGGACGTTCCGTCAGCGCCACCGCTCGAGCGGGAAGCGGTCACCAGCGAGATCCCGACGCTGCTGCTGGCCGGCGAATTCGACCCGATCACACCACCTGCGTGGGCGGAAGCGGCAGCGAAGACGCTCTCGCGTGGACATGTGCTGACGTTTCGCGGCGTCGGTCACGGTGTCCTCAACACGAGTGCCTGCGCCGACGGCCTGGTGAGTGCCTTCCTGCTCGACCCGATGAGCCCACCAAACGGCCGCTGCATGGAGCACCTGCAGGACATCGTCTTCGTGGTCCCCTGATCGCGTCGATCGGACTGGCACCGGCGGGAGTGATCCGGCACCCCTCGCTGACCGAAGGTGCGATGGGGCACACTGGCCGTCGCAACTTCCGACTACGCTTCATGGCAGCGCGCCGACTCATCGGAGCCCGTCTCGACATCGAGGCCCAGCCGCCGGGAGGGACCTCCGAGCTGACGATCGGGGACACGGAGAGGAGTCATCAGGCACATGGAGAGCATGTACAGCGGGGCGGATCGCCGTCGGGGCGGACCCGACCGACGCAACCCGGATGTGCGCATCAAGATCCTGCTGGTCGATGACCATGCCCTCTTTCGGGTGGGCATGCGGCAGATCCTCGAGCGAGAGGCCGATTTCGAGATCGTCGCAGAGGCCGAAGACCCCCGGACCGCCTTCGATGCAGCCCGCGACCACACACCGGACATCGTCCTGCTCGACCTCTCACTACCCGCGCCCGGCGGGATCGAGACGACCCAGCGCATCAAGCGCGAGGTCCCCGCGACCGGGATCATCGGGCTTGCCGTGAGCGAGGACGAGGACCAGCTGTTCGAAGCCATCAAGGCCGGTGCCGCGGCGTTCATCGTGAAGGACATCTCGCCCGAGGACCTGGTCACCGTCATCCGGCGCGTCCACGCCGGGGAGTACCTCATCAATGACAAGGTCTTCTCTCGGCCGACGGTCGCGAGCCGCGTGCTGAAGGAGTTCCGGGAGCTCGCCGTCTACGGCCAGGAGGCCGCCCCGATCTTCGCCCCGCTGTCGCCCCGCGAGGTCGAGATCCTGGACAACATCGCCAAGGGCATGACCAACAAGCAAGTCGCGTACGCGCTCTCGATCAGCGAGCAGACCGTCAAGAACCACATGAGCTCGATCCTGCGGAAGCTCTCCGTGAACGACCGCACCCAGGCGGTCGTGTACGCCATGAAGCAGGGGTGGATCCGGATCCCGGAAGATTGATGGCATCCCACGGGCAGGTGATCGCCGAGTACGCGCTCATCCTTGGCCTGATCGCCATGGTGGCGATCGGATTCCTGCTGTTCCTCGGCGGCACGGTCAGCGAACTGTTGCGGTTCGTGGCCGATTCTCTCTAGCGAGGTCCACGACATGAAACTCATCGACCGGCTGTCGTCGGGCCTTCGCGGCCAGGATGGTCAGGGCGTGGCGGAGTACGCGCTCATCCTTGCCCTCATCGCGGTGCTGGCCATCGGTGCGTTGATGTTCCTGGGCGGCGATATCAGCCGGATCCTCGATCAGTTTCGCCCCGCCAGGTAGGCCGCGGTGAAGCCGTGGTGAAGTCACGGTGAGGTGTCGGTGGAGCCGTCGGCGAGCACGAGCCATCACGATGCCACGATGCGTGCCGTCTTCGACGTGGTGCTGCCGCCCGTCTGCCCTGGCTGCGGGCGCGAGGGCGAAGTGCTGTGCTCATCGTGCCTGGTGCCGCTGCGCCGGCGAGTGAACGAGCCGCCAGGGATCCCACTCGGCCTGCCCGGTGACCTGCCGACCGGGATCGTCCAGCTCGAGTGGTGCGGCGCGTTCACCGGCCCCGTGCGCGCCGCCCTGCACGCCCTCAAGTACGAGGGGGAGCGTCGTCTGGAAGCGCCACTCGGCCAAGCACTGGCCGAACGCTGGCGCCGCGTCGCCGCGGGCGGAGACGTGCTTGTGCCGGTGCCGATCCACGCCGCCAAGCTGCGAGAACGGGGCTTCAACCAGGCCCACTCCCTGGCACGCGTGGCCGGACATGGCCTCGGACTGCCCGTGGTCGGGGGCCTGGAGCGGCGGGAGGCAACGGTAGCCCAGCACGCGCTGGGACGCGGCGCGCGGGCGAGGAACGTGGGCGGCGCATTCGCGGTACGCCGGGATCTCCGCGACCAGCTCCGAGGCAGATGGGCGGTCCTCGTGGACGACGTGGTCACCACCGGCGCGACCCTCGCGGGCTGCGCTGCGGCCCTGGAAGGTGCCGGCGTCCTGGCGGTCTCCGCACTCGCCGTCGCCCGCGAGCGATGAAACCGTCACGCTCGCGGCGCCGAGGCCGCGTGCCGCGGCAGGTGCTCCCTGCGACAATCGGCGCTGGAGGAGGAGCCTGTGCGAACCATCGTCAAGGGCAAGAACCTGGACGTTTCGGACGCCGACCATCGGTACGTGCAGCAGAAGATGCAGCGCCTCGAGCGCCTGCTGGACGATCGCTCGGAGGCCCTGGTGGAGCTCTCGATCGAGCGTCACAAGAACGACGACGAGAGCCACCTCGTCGAGGTCACGCTGGTGATCGATGGCGCCCCACTCCGTGGCGTCGCTCGCGCCAACAGCCACCACGCGGCCGCGGACGCGGTCATCGACCGGCTCGAGCGACGCGCGGTCGACCACAAGCAGCGTCCCCGCATCCGCCGGCGCCGCCCCATCGAGGAAAAGGCGCTGCTCCGCTCGCTGGCCGACGGCACGGCTGACCTTGCCCGCGACGGAGGGCCGCAGGTCGTCAAGGTGAAGCGCTTCGCGATCGAGCCGATGTTCGAGGAGGACGCGATGGCCCGCATGCAGGAGCTCGGCCACAGCTTCTTCGTGTTCGTGAATGCCGAGAACGAGCGCATCGCCGTCCTCTACCGGCGGCAGGACGGGCACTTCGGATTGATCGAGCCCAGCGTCGGGGGCGCCTACACCTCAGGCAACGCGGGGGACGCTCGAAGCCGCTGACGCGGCCCAGGCCTGCCCGTCCATCCGCGCGTTCGCATCGTGCGTAGGCACGGGCATGACCCGCCGGCGATGGGGGGCGTACGAAGAGCCTATATCGGGCAGTACCCCTTGGCGACGACGATGGCGCCTGCCGCTGACCGAGTGACATCGACCGGTGATGATCGAATCGCGGCTTGTGATCCGAGGTCTGAGGACACCGTCCGATGAGCGTCCAGAACGGCCGAGCGTTCAACGACTGGCTGCGAGCTCAGCTCAAGGCCAAGAAGATGTCCCAGCGCCAACTGGCCCAGCAGTCCGGCGTCGACCATTCGACGATCTCGCGCCTGGTACGAAGCGATCGCACGCCCTCGCTCGGTACGGCTACCAAGCTTGCCAAGGGCCTTCGCGAGGTCCGTGACGAGGCCGATACGCCGCACTACTTCGGCCTGCTCGCGTCGTCCACGAGCCATCCGACCGCCCGCGTCGAGTACGCCCTCCGCGCTGACGACGTGCTCGCCGAGGCACAGGTTCGGCAAGTCATGGAGTACTACCTCGCGCTTAGGATGCGCCGCCTCTCCAGCCGACCCTTGGGCGTGACCCTCCCGGAACGCTCCGCCTCCCAGAGGCCGCTCGCGGACCGATCCCTCACGAAACGCAACTAGCCGATCCGCTCTCAGGAGACCGCCGGACCGACCGGCTTGCGCGGCCCACCCTTCGTCTTCGACGACAGGAGGTAGGCGATGCCGCCGAGCACGATGACGGAGACGACCGAGATCCCCCTGTCGACGAGAGCGATGGCCGTCGCCTCGGTGACCGGCACCCTGTAGATGACGGTCAGGATCGTGATGATCGCCGCCTCCACCACGCCGAGCCCGGCCGGTGTCAGCGGGATGGCCGTGAGCAGCGAGGCCGCCAGCGCCACGAAGAAGGCACCGCTGATCCCCAGGTTCACGTCGAAGCCGAGGGCGGCGACGACGAACATCAGGCGGACCGCCTCGGTGGACCAGATCAGCCCGGTGAGCGCTCCGATGCGCCAGACGTCACCGCGCCTGATGGAGAACACTCCTTCTTCGAACCTGTCGTAGAAGTCGAGCACGCGGTGCGGTAGCGGCAGGCGCTCCAGCGTCCGGCGCCCGAAGTTCCGCAGCAGCAGCAGACCGACCGCCAGCGCGGCGATGATCACGAGGCCCAGCGCGAAGATGATCCGCACCTCGTTCGAGAGTCCGTCGCGAAAGCTCCAGAAACCTGCCGCCAGGCCCAGCAGCGCGATCGCGAACAGGTCGAAGACCCGCTCGATGAAGACGGTCCCGAACGTCCGGCTGAGCGAGACCAGGAAGTTGAGCCGCAGCAGGTAGGCTCGGTAGACATCGCCGAGCTTCGCCGGCACGACGCAGTTCACCAGCCACGAGATGAACAGGATCTCCGTGGCGTCCCGGACGCCGATGTTCGCGCCGGCCCCGCGAAGCAGCCGGTGCCAGCGATAGCCGCGCAGCGGGAAGCCGGAGTAGTGGATAAGGAAGGCGACCAGGAGCAGTCCCGGGCTCGCCGCGGCGATCGTCGGACCGAGCTTCTCCAGCTGCAGGCCCGGCAGGTTCCGCGCCACGAGGGCGACGATGATCAGCGGCACGACGATCGAGATGATCGTCCGAGGGTTGCGCAGCCGCCGACTCAGCGAGATCTGGTCGGTGTCGACCTCATCTCCGGCGCCCGGCGGCTCGTCGATGTCAGGAGGGTCGTAGACGATCTCCAGCCCCGACTCGGGGAGGTCGCGCCGGTAGTCGTGGTGGGCCGGATGGCGCCGCTTCTCCGGTGTCGGGCGGCCGCCCTCGCTCACGGCCTGGGACCGGGCTCGACGGGGCGCTCCGTAGGGGTCACGGCAGGCAGCACGGCGCGGATCCGACGGTTCCCGCGGAGCCGCTGGATGACCTTGATGGCCGGCATCAGCGTGCGCGCGACCCAGGACGCCCGTCCCATCACCAGCTGGGTCTGCAGCAGCGCCGACCGAAGCGACGCGGCGTCGGTGATGGGCACCGAGGTGGTGAGGATGTTGTAGGCGACCCCCACCTCCATCAACACGTGCGCATCGGACACGGCGACGCCGGGCAGCGCCTGCGCCTTGGCGAAGTCGGCGGCTCGCTGGTTGGCGGCGGGATACGGGACCCGTGAGTTGTAGGCCTCGACGTAGTCCAGGTGCTTCGCCAGCTCCTCGAGCGCGTCGTCGCCGGCGGCCTCCGCGCCGAGGGCCTGCCCGGTCGAACCGCGGAACCGGTCGAACGGATGGGGCAGCCCGGCAAGTCCCCCCTGTTCGTGGATCGCCTTCGCTGTGTCGATGGGTGACATGCCGGGCGGCACGGCCTCGGTCAGGAACAGGCCGACCATGTCCCCCCGCGCCGTGCGGATCTCCTCGCCGATGATGACCGTGAGGCCGTCTGGCGCCAGGTCGCGCGCCCGCATGGCGCCGTCGATGCGCTCGTGGTCGGTGATCGCGATGTGCGTCAGCCCGCGCTGCACGGCGGCGCGCATGATCGCCCGCGGACTGCTGAGCGAGTCGAACGATGCCGAACTGTGGCAGTGCAAGTCCACGAAGGCCCGCGACTCCGCGGCATCGAGCGCCGCAGGGGTGGTCAGATCTTCTGCACCAGCGACTTCTTGAAGAAGTCGAAGTGCTCCAGCGCCAGCCCCGTGCCGAGGGCGACGCAGTTCAGCGAGTTCTCGGCCACGTGGCACGGGACGCCGGTGACCTGGGTCAGCAGCTTGTCGATGTTGCGCAGCAACGCCCCGCCGCCGGACATCACCATGCCCTTGTCGATGATGTCGCTCGAGAGCTCCGGCGGCGTCTCCTCCAGTACCTGACGGACGGCCGCGACGATCTGCTGGAGCGGCTGTTCGAGCGCTTCCATCACCTCGGAGGACGTCAGTGGGATCGTGCGGGGAAGGCCCGCGATGAGGTCGCGGCCGCGAACATCCATATGCAGCTCGCGCTCCAGTGGCAGCGCCGTGCCGATCTGGATCTTGACCTCCTCCGCGGTCCGTTCACCCACCATCAGGTTGTACTTCTTGCGGATGTACGAGGTGATCGCCTCATCGAAGCGGTTGCCGCCGACGCGGACCGACTTGGAGACGACGATGCCGCCGAGCGCGATGACGGCGATCTCCGACGTCCCGCCCCCGATGTCGATGATGAGGTTGCCCGACGGACCGCTGATGGGCACGTTGGCGCCGATGGCGGCGGCCAGCGGCTCCTCGATGAGGTAGGCCTCGCGGGCCCCTGCCTTGAGCGCCGCGTCGCGCACGGCCCGCTTCTCCACGGAAGTGACGCCCGATGGGACGCTGATCATCACGTCCGGCTTCGTCAGCGAGCGGCCGGCTTTCTTGATGAAGTAGCGCAGCATCGCCTCGGTGATGACGTAGTCGGCGATGACGCCATCCTTCATGGGCCGGATGGCCTGGATGTTGCCTGGGGTTCGGCCGATCATCTCGCGCGCCTCGTTGCCGACCGCGACGATGTGGTTGTCGTCCCGGACGGCCACCACGGAGGGCTCCTGGATCACGATGCCCTTGCCCTTGACGTACACCAGGACATTGGCCGTGCCCAGGTCGATGCCGATCTTCATGACGGTGTGTTCAGCCTTCCGTTGCCGCTCCCCTTGGCGTTGCGGGCGCCGTGCTCCGGGTCCTCGGAGACGTGTTTGATCCGGGCACCCAAGTCCAGGAACTTGCGTTCGATGTTCTCATAGCCCCGACGTACGTGGTGTGCGCCGTGGATGGTGCTCGTGCCGTCGGCCACCAGCGCTGCCAGGATGAGCGACGCGCCGGCGCGCAGGTCGCCGATGGAGACCTCGGTCCCGGTGAGTCGCGCCGGTCCGATGATGGCTGCGTGGCGGTCGTCCGCCACCTCCACCGGGGCGCCCATGCGCTTGAGCTCGCCGAGCCACTCGAGCCGATCCTCGAAGACGGTCTCGTAGACGTTGCTGCGACCCGTGGCCTGACTGAGCAGCACGCCGGTCGGCGGCTGCAGGTCCGTGGCGAG
Organism: Chloroflexota bacterium; assembly: GCA_013694835.1. Classification (GTDB taxonomy): domain Bacteria; phylum Chloroflexota; class Limnocylindria; order Limnocylindrales; family CSP1-4; genus JACDBP01. Next base: position 2,219 of record JACDBP010000310.1, on the reverse strand, counting down.
CCCCGGGTAGGGAGCCGTCTCGACGTCGACGGCGCGGTACTCACCGCTGCCGGGCGGCGACCCCTGGACCTCGATCGTGTCGCGGCCGCAGGCGACCCGGACGCCGACCTGCGAGATCACGTCCAGGAACGCGCCGAGGTGCTCGCAGGGGGCGCCGGTGAGCGTCATCTCGCCACCGGTGATGGCTGCGGCAACGATGAAGGTGCCCGCCTCGATGCGGTCGGGGATCACCCGGTGGTCCGCGCCGCGCAGCCGGCGCTGGCCGATGACCTGGACAGTGTCTGGCGCGATGCGCTCCACGACGCCGCCCATCTTCTGCAGGAAGGCGATGAGGTCGTCGACCTCCGGCTCCTGGGCCGCCGGGCGGATGATCGTCCGACCCTCGGCGAGCGCGGCGGCGAGGATGGCGTTCTCGGTGCCCATCACGGTCACCGTCGGGAACGTCACCTCGGTGCCGCGGAGCCGGCCGGGGGCACGCGCGAAGTAGTAGCCGTCGCGGTAGTCGATCTCGGCGCCGAGGGCCCGCATCGCGTCCACGTGCAGGTTGACCGGCCGTCGCCCGATCCGGTCGCCGCCGGGGTTGCTGATGATCAACCCGCGCTGTCCGAAGCGACTGAGCAGTGGCCCGAGCAGGATGAAGCTGGCGCGCATCTTCGCGGCCGCCTCGAGCGGGATGAACAGCCAGTCGACATCGCCCGCCGCGACCTCGTAGACGTTGCGCGCCGGATGGTCGACGACGACGCCGAGATCGGTCAGCAGGTCCACCATCACGTGGACGTCCGCGATCTCGGGAACGTTCGTGAAGCGGCAGCGCTCTCCGGTCAGAGTGGCCGCCGCGAGCAGCTTCAGCGCCGCGTTCTTGCTGCCGCTGATGGGCACCTCGCCCCGCAGCGGTTGACCGCCGGTGATCCGGAAGGCCTCGCGCTGCACGGCCGGCGCCTGGTATTCCCAGTGGAACGGTTTCGCGTCCGCCATGCCGTTACCCGCGGTGCCGGGGACCCTCCCGGCGGCGGCGCTCGGCCACCCGGATGTGCAGCAGGGCTCGCTGGAGGGATGCGCGGGCACGGGCAAGGTCAGCCGGTTCCTCGAAGCCCTCGGAGATGGCCTTTTCCGCGTCTCGCCGCGCCTGCTCAGCCCGCTGGACATCGATCTCCGACGCCAGGTCCGCCGTCTCCGCCATCACCACGACCTTGTCCGGCCGGACCTGTAGGAACCCGCCGGCGATCGCGAACAGTTCCTCATCGTTGCCGCGCCTGATGCGCAGCTCGCCGACCCCCAGCGTCGTCAACAGCGGCGCGTGGTGGGGCAGGATCCCCAACTCCCCCTCGATCCCTGGCACGACGACGGCATCCACCTCCTCCGACAGCACCTGCCGCTCAGGGGTGACGATCTCGAGCAGGATGGGCACGCTACCCCTCCTTCCCAGGAGAAACGAGCACGTGGCGGAGGTGTACCGAACCCGTCCAGTTCGCAGGCGGCGCAAAGGCGACGCCGATCCGCGGATGGACCCATGGGACGGGGGTGGCCAGGGCCCGACCGCCCGCAGCGTCCGGCGCAAAGGTCGACCGCAGTCGGCCGGCCCGATCGGAGGGCGGCGGGTCCAGCACAGCACCCCCGAGCACAGGACCCGCGAGCACTACTTGTCCCCCTGCAGCCGCTTCGCGTTCTCGCGAACATCGTCGAGCGTGCCGGCAAGGAAATACGCCTGCTCCGGCAGGTCGTCGCCCTTGCCCTCGAGGATGTCCTTGAACGAGGACACGCTGTCGGCGATCTTCACGAACTGCCCCGGTCGTCCCGTGAACACCTCCGCGACGAACATCGGCTGACTCATGAAACGCTGCAGTCTGCGCGCCCGGGCGACCGTGGACTTGTCCTCCTCGGAGAGCTCGTCGATTCCCAGGATCGAGATGATGTCCTGCAGGTCGCGGTACTTCTGCAGCACACGTTGCACCTCGCGGGCCACGTCGTAATGCTGCTGTCCGACGATGTTCGGGTCGAGCACTCGCGAGGTCGACGAGAGCGGATCCACGGACGGGTAGATGCCGAGCTCGGTGAGGTAGCGCTCGAGCCGGATCGAGGCATCCAGGTGGCCGAAGGCCGTTGCCGGTGCCGGGTCGGTGTAGTCGTCCGCGGGCACGAAGATCGCCTGGAGCGAGGTGATGGAGCCGGTCTTCGTGGAGGTGATGCGCTCCTGCAGCCCGGCCATCTCGGTCGCCAGG
>JACDBP010000306.1 GCA_013694835.1 Chloroflexota bacterium | reverse complement strand
CGACCCGCGCACGACCAGCTCGACCGGCAGGAGCTGGCGATCGCCGTCCGGCGGCGACATGCCTGGCAGCGAGGCCGTTCCCCGTGCCGGTGGCAGCCGTGGTGCAAGCGCCACCACGGCCCGGCGGCCCATCTCCGCGGTCTGTTGACGGATCGTCGTGAGCGGCGGGTCCACCCACTGGGCCTCGTCGATGTCGTCGAAGCCGACGATGCTCACGTCTCTCGGCACGCGCCGAGACGCCGCGCGGATGGCGCGGATGGCCCCGATGGCGCTGAGGTCGTTGTAGCAGACGATGCCGGTCAGCTCTGGCCGGCCCGCGAGCAGCTCCTCCGCGGCCCGCATGCCGCCGGCGACATGGCCATCACCGTTCGTCTGCGGCAGGGTCTCCGCGTCGATCCCGGCGGCCCGCACGGCTTCGCGCATGCCCGCGTACCGCTCGCGCTCGGCATCGTCGGCCGTGGGTCCACCGAGGTAGCCGAGCACCCGGTGGCCCAGTCCCAGGAGATGCTCCGCAGCAAGCCGCCCGCCAGCGACGTTGTCGCTCCGCACCGACGGGAACGAGCCTTCCGGGCTGTTGCTGTTGATGATCACGATGGGAATGGAGGAGCGCAGCAGCCAACGCGCGTGGCGTTCGGTGAGGCGGCTGGCAGCGATCAGGATGCCGTCGACGCGCCGCTCCGCCAGCAGCTCCAGGTACGCCGCCTCGCGGGCGGGGTCCTCGGCGCCGTTGCAGAGCAGCACGCTGAAGCCGATCTCCCGGGCAGCATCTTCCACGCCGCGCACGATCTCCGGGTAGTACGGGTTGAGGATGTCGGTGATCAGCAGGCCGATGGTGCGCGTCGTGCGCAGCTTCAGCGAGCGGGCGACCCCTGAGGGCCGGTAGTCGAGCGCCCGGACCGCCGCCAGCACCCGGTCGCGGGTGGCGGGGCGCGTCGGGTCGGCGCCGGAGAGGACCCGCGAGACCGTCGCGGTGGAGACCCCGGCCTCCGCGGCCACATCACCGATCGTCGCGGCCATCGCGTCGGCGTCAGGTCGAGGGCGGTTCGTCGGTTTGGCGTACGGCGAGCGCGGCCACCTCGCGTGCCAGCTCCTCGTCCTGCATCACCTGGGTCGGGCTCACATCCCCGGACGCTCGCTCCTCGGCCGCGAGTGCCTCCAGCTCCTGGCTCAACTCCTGCAGCTCCTCGCCACCGCCCATGTGGCGCAGCAGCTGGTCGGCCGACAGCTGGCCGCGCCGGAAGATGCCGCCGAGCCGGCCGTGGCTCAGGATCGTGAAGGTGTCGCCGACCGGCAGCGCGTGCTGGACGTTGTGGGTGATGAAGATGACCCCGAGTCCCTTGGAACGAGCCCGGATGACGTGCCGCAGGACGATGGCCGCTTCCTTGACGCCGAGCGCGGAGGTCGGTTCGTCGAGGATGAGCACCTTGGCGCCGAAGTATTCGGCGCGGGCGATCGCCAGCGTCTGCCGCTCGCCCCCGGAGAGCGTGCCCACCAGCTGCGAGGTGTCGCGCAGCTCGATGCCGATCTCGGCCATCTGCTCGCGGGCGACCCGGTCGGCCCTGCCGAGGTCGATGCGCTTGAACGGGCCGAAGCCGAGGGTCGGCTCGGAGCCCATGAAGAAGTTGCGACTCACGCTCATCAGCGGCAGCACCGCCAGGTCCTGGTAGACCGTGGCGATGCCGCGTGACAACGCGTCACGTGGCGACTGGAGCACCACCGGCTGGCCGTCGATGAGCAGCGTCCCCGCGTCTGGCCGGTGGACGCCCGACAGGATCTTGATGAGCGTCGACTTGCCGGCGCCGTTGTCGCCCAGGAGGCAGTTGACCTCGCCCGCGCGCACGGAGAGCGAGACATCTTCGAGCGCCACGACGCGGCCGAAGAACTTGGAGACGTCCCTGGCCTCCAGCACCGGGACCGCGGATCGCGCCGGACGCCCGGCCTGCACAGGAGTCATCGGCTCGGCGGTCATCGCCGTGACTCCGAGGAGCGGCGGCGGAAGTAGTCGTTGACGAGCACCGCCAACAGCAGGATCCCACCAAGGACGACGAAGTACCAGTCGGCGTTGATGCCCGAGTGGATGATGCCGAGATTCGTCATGCCCAGGATCAAAGCCCCGAACATGGAGCCCAGCGCGGAGCCGTAGCCACCCGTCATCAGCGTGCCGCCGACGACCGCGGTGATGATCGCCTCGAACTCCTTGTTCTGGCCCCGGAGCACGTCGGCGCTGCCGACACTCAGGACCTGGATGCAGGCGAGGAGCGCGGCCGAAGCCGCAGTCAGCATGAACAACGAGATCTTCACCCGGCGCACCGG
>JACDBP010000293.1 GCA_013694835.1 Chloroflexota bacterium | reverse complement strand
GTCGTCGCCCGTGCCCTCGTTGCCCGGGGCGACCACCACCGCCTCGCCCTCATCCGCCGCCTCGCCCTCGGCAAGGCCCTCGACAACGCCTGCCGCCGAGTTCCCGGTGACGTTGACGGACGACGTGGGGTCGACGCTCACCCTCGACGAGGAACCGTCGAAGATCATCAGCCTTTCGCCAGCGAACACCGAAACGGTCTTCGCGCTGGGTGCCGGCGACCGGCTCGTCGGTGGCACGGACGCCGACGACTACCCCGCCGAGGCCAAGGCCCTTCCCGATGTGGCGACGTTCCAGGGCGTCCAGGTGGAGAAGGTGCTCGCCCTCGGCGCGGACCTGGTGCTGGCCGCAGGGAACGACTTCACGCCGCCCGCCGACATCCAACGCCTTCGCGACCTCGGCATCCCGGTCGTGGTGCTGTACGCCGAGACGGTCGACGAGGTGCTCGCCGACATCGAGCTCATCGGGCGGTCCGTCGGTGCCGCGGACGAAGCGGCGGCGATGACGGCCTCGATGCGCCATCGCATGGACACCATCAGCGCTGCCGCACAGGTCGGTCCGGCGCCGCGCGTCTTCTACCAGATCGGCTCCGAGCCGGATATCTACGGCCCCGCCGACGATTCATTCGTGGCCGACCTGATCGAGCTCGCGGGCGGGCAGCCCATCACGACCGGCGACGCGGTCAGCTTCACGATGCCCCTCGAGCGGCTCGTGGAGGCCGACCCGGAGGTGATCGTGGTCGGCGACGCGAACTACGGCGTGACGCCGGCCGACGTCAAGGCACGCGGCGGCGCGTGGTCATCGATGAGCGCCGTGAAGAAGGACCAGGTGCGCCCGGTCGACGACATCATCGTCACCCGTCCGGGTCCGCGTCTGGCCGACGGCCTGGCGGCGCTGGCACTGGCGATCGACCCCGGATCGGCGGTCCCGACCGCGTCCCCATCTGCGTCGGCTGTTGCGCCGTGAGCGTCCGTTGACCTGCGGCGGGGTCTGCGAGAGCCGCCGATGAGCTCCGAGCTCGCCCCGCAGCTCGCGTCAGCACTCGCCGTGGGGCGCTTCGAGACGTTGCGGCGGCGGCCAGTCCTGCTCGTGGTGGGTGGCTTCGTCGTGCTGGCGGCCGCGGTGATCCTGGGCATCGTCCTCGGCACCGTGACGGTGCCGATCGGCGACACGCTGGCGATCCTGGCCCACCGCCTCCTGGGCTGGGACGGGCCGCAGACGTGGGCGGCGTCGTCCGAGACGATCGTCGTCGACCTGCGGCTGCCCCGGGTGCTGGCTGCTATGGCCGTCGGCACCGGGCTGGCTGTCGCGGGCGCCGCGTTCCAGGGCGTGCTGCGCAACCCGCTGGCTGACCCGTACGTGCTCGGCACCGCCAGCGGCGCGGCGCTCGGCGCATCGATCGCGGTGCTCGTGCCGGTCACGTTCGTGCTACTCGGCTTCGGCCTGCTGCACCTGCTGGCTTTCGCCGGCGCGGTCGGGGCGGTGGCTCTCGTGTACCGGCTGTCCCAGGCCACCACGCTCACGTCGCTGAGCGGGTTGCTCCTGACCGGCTACGCGGTCGGCTCGCTGCTGGCGGCCGGTCTTGCTCTCGCGATGTACCTGTCGGGTGCCGGCCTGCGCCAGATCTTCTTCTTCCTGCTCGGTGGGTTCGGGCAGGCGAACTGGCCACAGGTGCTGACCGGCATCCCGCTCATCTTGGTCGGCAGCGTGCTCATCGCGACGCGCGCTCGCTCGCTCAATGCGCTGCTGCTCGGCGAGGACGCGGCGACGCATCTCGGCATCGACGTCCGGCGCGAACGCCTGGTGCTGCTCGGCCTGGGATCGCTCGTGACCGCCGCGGCCGTCGCGGTCGGCGGGCTCATCGGGTTCGTCGGTCTCGTGGTGCCGCACGTGGTGCGGCTGCTGGTCGGGCCCAACGCTCGCCTGGTGGTGCCGCTGGCGGGGCTGTTCGGTGCCAGCTTCCTCGTCTTTGCGGACCTGATCGCGCGGATCCCGGGGGAGCTGCCCGTGGGCATCGTCACGGCGGTCATCGGCGCACCCTTCTTCCTGGCGCTGCTCCGCCGGGCTCGCGGCGGCTACGAGTCGTGACCGTCAACGGCCCGCCGCACCCCCCCGACCAGCCGGCGGTCGAGCTGCGGGACGTTCGGCTCGCCTACCACGGGCGCGAGGTCCTCCACGGCGTCGATCTGTCGCTGGCCGCCGGCGAGCGTCTGGCACTCATCGGGCCGAACGGCGCCGGCAAGTCCAGTCTGCTGCGCTGCATCACGGGCGTGACCACGGGTCGCCGTGGGGCGGTCCTGCTGGACGGCGTGCCGGTCGAAGAGTCGTCGCGTGAAAGCCTTGCGCGGCGAGTGGCCGTGGTGCCGCAGCAGGTGACGCTGCCCTTCTCGGCCAGGGTCGAGGAGGTCGTCGGGCTCGGCCGGATCCCGCACGAGGATCCGTTTCGCGGGGCCAGGCCCAGCGACCATGCGGCGATCGCGCGGGCCATCGACCGGGTGGGCATCGGCCATCTCGTGGGACGTGACGCGCGCGAGCTCTCCCTGGGGGAGCGGCAGCTCGTGCTGATCGCGATGGCCGTCGCGCAGGACACCCCGATCCTGCTCCTCGACGAACCGACCGTGCACCTGGATCTCCGTCACCAGGTCGCAGCGATGGAGCTCCTGGTCGGTCTCAACGAGCAGGAAGGGATGACCGTCGTCGCTGTGCTCCACGACCTGACCCTGGCCGCCCATTTCTTTCCGCGGCTGGTCCTCATCGACCGGGGCCGCATCGTCGCCGA
>JACDBP010000278.1 GCA_013694835.1 Chloroflexota bacterium | reverse complement strand
TCCTGGGCCGTCTCGGTGCCGAGCGGCGGACCGAGATCGCGGCCTGGGTGGCCGGCGTTCGCCAGCGCTGACCGCCCGATCGCTATCGGTCGAGCGAGCGACCGCGACGAGCACCGGTGGTGGCAGTTCCCGCTCCAGCGATGCCAGGACCTCGCGGGGCAGTCGCGGATCGTCGGTCGTGAGCCCGTCCATGCCGGTGCAGCTCCAGCGACAACGTTGGGTCCGGCGGGTTCCCGTGGCATGAACCAGGCATCAACGGACGTGCCGTGGTGCAAACTCCGTATCGTCGGCGTTCGACTCACCGACCTTTGGGGAGCGGCATGGACTTCGGATTCACGCTCAAGACCGACGCGGAGATCGAGCGGCTGATCACGCTCACCCGCCAGGCGGAGGCGGGCGGCTTCGGATACGGCTGGCTGTTCGATAGCCACGTGCTCTGGAAGGAGGTCTATCCGCTGCTGACGCTGATGGCCCTGAGCACCGATCGGCTGCGACTCGGGACGTGTGTCACCAACCCGGCGACCCGCGAGCCGTCGGTGACGGCGAGCGCCCTTGCGACGCTGGATCTGATCTCGAGCGGGCGGATGGTGCTCGGCATCGGACGAGGCGACTCGGCCCGGCGGGTGATGGGCAAGCCCCCGACGACGATGAAGCGGCTGGAGGAATCGGTCCACGTCATCCGTGAGCTGGTGGAGGGGCGCGCGGTCGACGATGAGGGCACGTCACTCCAGCTGAGCTGGTCGGCGGGTCACAAGCTGCCGGTCTGGATCGCCGGCTACGGTCCGATGGCCCTCAAGCTGACGGCACGCATCGCCGACGGGGTGATCCTCCAGCTGGCCGATCCGGACCTCATCCGCTGGTTCGTGGGCCAGTTGCGCGAGGCGGCCAGGGAGGTTGGCCGGGACCCGTCGGAGATCCAGGTGATGGCCGCGGCGCCGGCCCATGTCGGAGACCTGGCGTCGTGCCGGGAGCGTGTCCGCTGGTTCCCCGCGCTGGTCAGCAATCACGTTGTCGACCTTGTCAACAAGTACGATCCGAACGACCTGCCGTCGGCGCTGACGGGCTACGTCCGCGACCGTTCGGGCTACGACTATCTTCACCACGCCGAGGTCGGCTCGTCGAATGCCACGTTCGTGGACGATGACGTGGTGGATCGGTTCTGCGTGATCGGCTCGCTGGAACAGCACCGCGCCAAGCTCGCCGAGCTGGCGGACGCGGGTGTCACGCAGTTCAACATCTACCTCATGAACGGCGATGAGGAAGAGACCCTCGAGCACTACGCCCGGGAGATCATCCCGGCGATGGGCGGAGGGGCACCTCCCGCAGCCTGACGTCTCACCGCACGAGTTGAAGAGGCCCGGGCGTTTCCGCCGGGGCTCTCTCTGCCGAACTGAAGAGTGGATCCAGACGCAGGTGTAGACCTGGACGTTGTCGAGATACCACTTTTCCCAGGCGCCGGTGACGTCGGCAACGACCCGGAACCGGAACCGGATGAACGTCCAACGGCGGTGTGGTGTCCTCTGCCCCGCGCGTCGCGGCGCGGGCTACCATCGGCGGGTCGAGTGCGGCAGGTACTACGAGGAGGAGGGACCGGTGCGCATCCTCATCAGCGGCGGCACGGTGGTCAACGCGGGGGGCTCGGTCGAAGCCGACGTGCTCATCGATGGGGAGACCGTCAGCGCGGTCGGCCGCGGGCTGTCCCGCGGCGCCGGCGGAGGGTCGGTGCAGGTCGACCGGACCATCGACGCGTCCGGCAAGCTCGTCATCCCGGGTGCCATCGACGTCCACACGCACATGGAGCTGCCGTTCGGCGGGACGTTCGCGAAGGACACCTTCGAGACCGGCACGCGGGCCGCGGCATTCGGGGGCACCACGACGATCATCGACTTCGCCGTCCAGACACGGGGCAGGTCCCTCCGGGAGGGTCTCGATGCCTGGCACGCCAAGGCCCAGGGCAACGCCGTGGTCGACTACGGCTTTCACATGATCATGTCGGACGTGACCGACGAGTCGCTGGTGGAGATGGACCAGCTCGTGGCCGAGGGCGTCACGGACTTCAAGCTGTTCACGGCCTATCCGGGCGTCTTCTACAGCGATGACGGCGCGATCTTCCGGGCGATGCAGCGGACGGCCACGAACGACGGGCTGATCATGATGCACGCCGAGAACGGCATGGCCATCGACGTGGTGGCGGCCCAGGCGGTCGAGGCCGGGAACACCGACCCGTACTACCACGGGGTCGTTCGATACCCGATCTTCGAGGGCGAGGCCACGAACCGGGTCATCCGTCTGGCCGAAGCGGCTGGCGTGCCGGTCTACATCGTCCACCTTTCGGCCCGCGACGCGCTGGATGCGGTCCGCGGGGCTCGCGACCGGGGCGTGAACGCGTTCGCCGAGACGTGTCCGCAGTACCTCTTCCTCTCACTCGAGGACATGGGCAACGGGTTCGAGGGCGCCAAGTTCGTCTGCTCGCCGCCGCTGCGGACCGCGGACCATCAGCCGGAGCTCTGGTCGGGCCTCGTCAAGGACGACCTGCAGCTCGTGGCGACCGACCACTGCCCCTTCGACTTCCACGATCAGAAGCAGCTCGGACAGGGCGACTTCCGGAAGGTCCCGAACGGCCTGCCCGGCGTCGAGGACCGCGTCGACCTGATGCACGACGGTGGCGTCGTGGGCGGGCGGATCAGCCGCGAACGCTGGGTGGAGATCATCGCCGCCGCCCCGGCGCGCATGTTCGGGCTGGAAGGTGTGAAGGGGGTGGTGGCCGCGGGCGCGGACGCGGACATCGTGATCTATGACCCGGAGAGGAGGCACACGATCTCCGCTTCGACGCACCACATGAACGTCGATTACTCCTGCTACGAGGGTCGGCAGGTCGTCGGCGGCTCCGACGTGGTGCTCTCGCGTGGCAAGGTCGTGGTGGAGAACGGGCAGTTCACCGGCGCCAGGGGCGATGGCAGGTTCCTGAAGCGCCGCGCGGTCGGTCCGACCCTGGCCTGAGGCGGCCGGGGGGCTGGAGCGGGGCGGCAAGGGGTCGCGGGGTCGCCGGGGGCTGGAGCTGGGACCCAACCGGGAATTGCCGCTCCGGGGTCGTCAGCCGGTCAGGGCCGCCAGGATGCTCAGCGCGTAGGCCCGCTCGACGTCCGGATCCTGGTGGCGGTGCCGTCGACCGCCGTGCTCGGTGGTGACCGCCCACCCGTCCGGAACAACCTCGAGGCGAACGAACCTGCCTCCGAGGAGTGTGCGCAGCTGATCTTCCCGCGGCAGCCACACGACGTCCCGAGCCTCGATGCTGTCGAGCGCCCACTCCGTGGTGCCATTGAACCGGATCACGCGCCCACTCGGGCGGTCGTGCGCCTCCACGGTCATCTCGCTGACCATGAACACCTCGTCGTCCATGTCACGGTCCGGAACCATGAAACGGTCACCGGAAGCCGGCGTCCAAGGGATGCCCGCGGCCCGCAGCCGACGCGCCAGATCGAGGGTGATCACGTGACCCAGTGTGCCCCTCCCGCCATCCTGGCGCCGGGGAAGGTAGCTGCCACCAGCGCCGGAGGAGAGCACAGATCGCGTTTGCGCGCCCGGCGTCCCGCGTCTACGGCGCGGACAGGGCCACGACGGCGCCTCGCAAGCTGACTGGCACGACCTTGGTCGGGGCGGCTCCGTCCAGACCGATGGTAGCGATGCCTGGCATCAGGCGGCCGAACACAGCGACGCGACCGGATCCGACAAGCTTGGTCCGCGTCACGCGGATGATCTGCCCATCAATGAGTCTCGGCACGGTGACCTTCACCGACTGACCCGGCTCGGCAACGACGATCAGCCGGCTGGCGACCGGGAACCCACCGACGAACCAGCAACGGCCGATGAGCGAGCCGTCATCGGCACGCTGCGCCGTCAGCCGGTACGCGCCGCTGTCCGCTTCCGCTACGGGACCGCCTGCCTGCATGGCATCGAACAGGAAGCCGCCGCCCAGCTCGCTACCCGACACCGTGATCGGTCCGAAGGCCGTGGAGCCGTCAGGCCTGGTCATCGAGAGGCGAACGTCGTTGGCGAACACACGATCGTCGCGCTCCGCGTCGGTCGCGATCACCTGGACCAGGCCCGCCATGTACCCATCCGCACGCTGGGTCGAGGCGTCGCCGCAGAGGAGCCGCAACCCGGCCTCGTGTCGCTGCGCCATCACCAGCTGCTGCGAGTGCCAGGTCGCGTACGGCTTGAAGCCGACCGCCGGAACGAGCTCACCAGCGAGGCGGTGGACCCGAGTCAGTCTCGTAAGCTGGCTTTGGGTGTGCCGGTCCTGCGCTCGCCAACTCGCGTTCCAATCGCGGAAGAACGCAGCGTCGATCCGCCAAAGGGTCCACCAGTACGCTGCCGCCGCCCCATACAGCATCCGCGTCTGCGGTCTGCTCGTCCCATCACGGTTGGTCCACCGACCGGCACTCATCAGCGGCCCGTTGAGTTGGTCGGTGATCGGGATGGCCGAGTCGGTGGCGTAGACGCCCGCCGGCTCTGACGGCCGGTCCCAGGCCACACCGAGCTCCTTGGCGACGGCGCGACGAACAAGGGTTGCGGCGGCTTCCGTCATCCCCTCCTCGACCGCCGGCGTCGGTGGTGCCTGGCAGCCGTGGAACGCGTGGAGTACCTCGTGCGGCAGGTAGTGGATGCGTGCGGATCCGTCGCGACCGTCAGCCGGAGCGAGGTGGATCTCCGCGCGACACGAACCCGGCACGACCACGCCGTTCGCGTCGACCTGGTACCAGCTCTGGTAGTACGCGACGCCTTCGAGGCTCGCGTCCGGGACGATCGTGACCGTATGACCATGCATCGGCTGTCCGTACAGCGCGACCAGCCGCGGATAGATGGCATTGAGCGTGACTCCGAGCGCCGACCTGTCGGCCGCGGTCCAGCCGGTGGTGCCGGACCCTGTCACGCACACGAGTCGGAGGAACCTCGCGGGACTCGAGCCCATCGCACCGGGGCACGAGGTGGTCGCAGCCGGCGAAGCCATGAGCGACTCGGCCGGCCGCGGCACGCCACCATCCGGCCCGTGATCCCGCCAGGTGATCCAGCCAGGCCCTGCCGGTCCGATCTCGCTGACCGCTGCAGACCCGACCCCGACTCCCGACTCGGCGACGGCTGCCGATCCGACGCCGATTCCCCGCTCGCCAACGGCTGCGGACCCGGGCGCCGACGCGGACGCGCCCGCAGGCGCGATCAGCGCAGCGACGAGCAGCAGGCTGGCCGCGGCGGCGACGCCGAACGGGCGTGATGCGTCGAGGATGGAGCGGACCGGATACATGGGATCCCCGGGGACGGTGAGCCGGGACGCACATCGCACGTCGTACTCGTCCGTGTTCCCTGATGACGCCTGAAGCGCCCCTGCGTTTCACCTGGCTTCGCCCCGATGACTTCGCTGCCTATACTCGGCGGAGCATCGCGAGGGGAATTCTGATGATCTGTCGCAACTGCGGGTTCCACAACGCCGAGGGCGACGAGTTCTGCGGATCCTGCGGCCAGTTCCTGGAATGGGGCGGCGAAGCCGCAGCCGGCGAGTCCGCCCAGGGGACGGCGGCGACCGCGGGAACTGCGGCGATGTCCGGGGTCGGCGCCGGGAGTGCCGCAGTATCGCCGTCACCGCCCCCGCCGCCTCAGCCCTGGCCGGACCCTCAGCCCGCGGCGAGCTTTCCGGGACCCGCGACCCTACCGCCCGCGGATGGCGCGAGCGGGGGCCAGTCGTTCGGCGGCCTCGACG
>JACDBP010000277.1 GCA_013694835.1 Chloroflexota bacterium | reverse complement strand
CCCCGGGCCACGGTCCGCGAGGCGCGGCCACTGGACCAGTGGACGACACGGCCGCTGATCCTGGTCACCAACGACGACGGCATCGAATCACGCGGGCTGCTGGCCCTGAAGCAGGCGCTCGCCCCCGTCGGTGATACGTGGGTCCTGGCGCCGGAGACGAACCAGTCGGCGGTCGGCCACCAGAAGACCTTCATGCGGCCGTTGCGCGTGCGGGAGCGAACGCTGGCCGACGGCTCGGTCGGTTGGTCGGTGGACGGCTCGCCGACGGATGCCGTGAGCCTCGCCTTCCTCGGTTACTTCGGCATCGGCTTCGACCTCGTCGCATCCGGCATCAACTACGGCGCCAACCTCGGCGACGACGTGACGTACTCGGGGACGGTCAGCGCCGCGATGGAGGCAGCCATCAACGAGTGCCCCGCTTTCGCCATCTCGCAGGAGTACTACGAGCATCCCGACTTCACGCTCGCGAGCCGAGCTGCATACCTGACGGCCCGGAACATCCTCGAGCACGGCCTCGCGCCCGGCGAGCTGCTCAATGTCAACGTGCCGGCGCTCAGCATCGAGGAGTGCCAGGGTTTCGAGGTCACCCGGATGGGCAAGCGGGTCTACCAGGACGAGCTCATCGAGCGGCTCGATCCCCGCGGCATCCCCTACTACTGGTTCGGCGGCCCGCCGCCGTCCGGCCTCGCCGAGCCGGGCACCGATTTCCATGCGGTGGTCAACCGGCGCGTCGCGATCACCCCGATCCAGCTCGACCTGACCGCGCAGCGGTTGCTCAAGCGCCTCAACACCTGGTCATGGGATCTGCCGCCGGATGCGCCGGCCGTTCCGGCCGCCGCTGAACCGACCTCCAGGGAAGACGCCCGCCAGGACGAGACGGTCACCGCGCAGGCCGACCCGCAAGCGGAGCGCCGCTAACCGGCGAGTGGGTTCCGCCAGCGGATCTCGGTGAAGCGCGCGAAGTCCGTGTCGGCGGAGCAGACCTCGAGCCCGTGCTCGATCGCGAGCGCCGCCAGCTGCGCGTCGGAAATCAGGTTGCCTGCCAGGCGATACCCGCGTACGAGCCCGCCCAGCACATCCGCATGGCGCTCGGTCGCCGATGGGATCCAGGCGTTCGGGGCGGACAGCCAGTCCTCCACGAATCGCCAGGCGATGTCGGGTTTCAATGGCCGCTCGGATGCCCGCGGATGGGTCGCGATCCGGACGAACGCCGTGAGTGACTCCCATGGCAAGCCGACTCGGCGCTCGCCGTTGAGCTGCGTGGTCAGCCAGTCGGCCGCGCGTTCGTGGGCGGGTGCAGCCTCGTCCACGGCGTAGAGCAGGAGGTTGGCATCGATCAACACCTACCGAGCTGCCGGGCCGTCGAGTTGCTCGATCGCCTCCGCGACATTCGTGACGTCCACCGAGAGCCCGATGCGCACCGAGCCCTGCCGAAACGGCGGCGGATCGCGTCTCACCCTGAGACCGGCACGCGCCAGACCGTTCAGCGCCTCACTGACGCCGAGACCGCGCTCGCGTCGGAGTCGTTCGATCGCCGCAGCCACGTCGTCGTCCAGGGTGACGGTCGTTCGCATGCTTCCACTGTAGCATCTTGATGTGTCACGGTGGGCATCGATGTGTCGAGTCCCGTCCAGTGGGTCACGCCCGCCGACGCAGGTCGGAGATCACCTCGCGGGCCGCATTTCGCCCGGGGATGGCCGTCACGCCACCGCCCGGATGCGCCCCTGAGCCGCACAGGTACAGCCCGTCCAACGGCATCCGGTAGCGGGCGTGCCCCAGGAGCGGCCGCCAGGCGAAGAACTGGTCGAGCGAAGGCTCGCCGTGGAGGGGGTGGCCCTCGGTCAGCCCGTAGTCGCGCTCGAGGTCCAGCGGCGTCAGCACCTGGCGGGCCGACACCAGCGCACCGATGCCAGGCGCGTGCCGCTCCAGCTGCGCCATCACGGTGTCGCCCAGCGCCTCGCGGCGGCCATCGTCGTCCCACGAACCGTCGCGCAGGTGGTACGGGAAGTACTGGGCGATCACGCTCATCACGTGCCTGGTGCCGGTCACGCCATCGTCGATGAGGCTCGGATCGACGAGCGAGGGGATCGTCGCTTCGAGGTAGGGTTCGTCCGAGGCACGACCATACTTGGAGGCGTCGAAGGCACGTTCCACGGCGTCGATGCCGGGCGCGATCACGATCCGGCCGCGGAGCAGACGCTCGCCATCCTCGGCGGCGATGCCGCGGAACCGGGGCAGCTCCCCGAGCGCGAGGTTGACCTTGGCGACGGTGCCTCCGAGCCGCAGGTTGCCGGCGCGCCACAGCAGGCTCGGCCCCAGGTCGAGCGGGTCCACGAGCTGGGTCAGCAGACGTTTCGGGTCCAGACCGGAGACCACCGCCCGAGCATCGAGCTCCTCGCCGGAGGTCAGTGTCACGCCGGTCGCTCTGCCCTCGTGGGACCGGATGACGGCCACCTCGGCGCCGGTGCGCAGCTCCGCTCCGAACGACCGCGCTGCCGACGCGAGCGCACGGGCTACCCGGACC
>JACDBP010000251.1 GCA_013694835.1 Chloroflexota bacterium | reverse complement strand
CTCCTACGTGGTGCGGACCCCGGACGGTACGCCCATCGCCAACGCCGTGCGGGCGTCGCGCAAGGACGTGCGCGATGCCGTCCGCACCGCTCGCGGCGCCTCGGGAGGTTGGGACGGGCGTACAGCCATGAACCGCGGACAGGTCCTCTACCGGGTGGCCGAGCTGGTCGAGGGGCGACGCGCCCAGTTCGAGGACGAGGTCGCCCAGGCCGAGGGGCTTACCGGCGCAGCGGCGGGGGCTCAGGTCGACCGCGCCATCGACCGCTGGGTGTGGTACGCCGGGTGGGCTGACAAGATCGCCCAGGTGCTCGGCACCGTGAACCCCGTCGGCGCCTCGTACTTCGACTTCACGTTCCCGGAGCCGACAGGGATCGTCGGCGTCGTGGCGCCAGAATCGTCATCGTTCCTTGGCCTGGTCAGCCGGCTGGCACCGGTCGTCGTCGCCGGCAATGTGGCCCTGGTGCTCGCGTCCGAGAGCCGACCGCTTCCGGCGGTCACGCTCGGTGAGGTGCTGGCCACGAGCGATGTGCCCCCCGGCGTCATCAACATCCTCACCGGGTTCCGTCGGGAGCTCGTGCCGGTCCTCGCATCCCACATGGACGTCAACGCGCTCGATACGTGGGGCGTGCCACCGGAGATCCAGACGGCGACCGAGGAAGCGGCGATGGAGAACGTCAAGCGGCTGGCGCGCCCGCCTCGCGTCGGCACCGAGCGTTTCGACTGGCTGGATGACGACCGGGCACAACGTCCCGAGTGGATCGCCGCATTCCTGGAGATGAAGACCGTCTGGCACCCCATCGGCATGTGACGCCGGCGGCAAAACGGTGAACGCAGCGCGACTGTGACGCACCAACGGTAGTGGTTTGGCGCTCAGCAGGTGGTCCAGTCCATGGCTGAGATGTACACGGGGTATTGATAGGTGGTTCGACGTCGCATCGTGCTTGGGTGGGCTGCCACTTCCTTCGCGCTCCTTGGGTGTGCCGGAGGCTTTGCGAGCACGGCTTCGGCCCCGGCTGCACCGGTCGCTTCGACTGACGCTACGCGCACTGTGGTACCAGCGAGCGGCAGTGATCGCGTGGTCGTGCCTTCGGAGACTGGACCGGTCTTCTCGGTCAGCCCTAGCGCCACGGCTTACGGCCAGGTCCTGCCGACCGAATCACCGGCCTCGGTCCGGGTCATCACGAGCGACGACCCACTCACGAGTGCGAAGGTCCGTGTGCTGGATTTGGCTGGGACGTCATGCCTCTCGGAACGTGAGCCCGACATTGACTTTGAACGGCTGAAGCTTGATGAGAAAGCCGCCCGCGTTCCCGGACACGGCGTGCTCGAGGCAGGAACCGCGGACACGCTCGACCGCGGTGACGCGTACCTCGGCTCATCGCTCGAGGCCGCGGAAGCTTTTGGCGGACTTGAATTGCACACGCGGAACGACGGTTCTGGTGCATTCGTCGTCGGGACGGACCTGGCCGTACCTGAGGTCTCAATAGGCGCTGTGACGGGGTATCGCTTGCAGGCTGTGTCTCTCGCTGATGAGCGGGTCGCCCGAGTCGTGACGTCGACATTCACGTCAATCGACTGTCCTCCGGACGAGTCCGGGTAGCGATCCGCGTAACGGCGTCGTTCTGGCGGTCGAATCACTGCGGCCTGCCGGCCCTGTGATCTCGGCATACGGGGCGTCTCTACTGGCGGCGCAAGTTGACCGCGGAGCTGGTGCCGGTGCTCGCGGCCCACATGGACGTCAACGCCATCGATGCCTGGGGGTGCCGCCGGAGCTGCAGACGGCGACCGAGGAATCGGCGATGGAGAACGTGAAGCGGCTGGCCCGCCCGCCCCGAGCCGGCGCCGAGCGCTTCGACTGGCTGGACGACCAGCGGGCGCAACGGCCCGAGTGGATCGCCGCATTCCTGGAGATGAAGACCGTCTGGCATCCGATCGGGATGTAGCGATGGGGGCCAGGCAGTCGGCGCCTATGCCCTGAGTCGACTGGCAAAGGTGGGTGCGCAGAGGCACCGGAGGCTCGCTGTGGGCCTATCCGTCCCCCGTCCGCTCGGCGGTCAGTGCCCCGAGTCGCTCGGCGGCGATCGCTGACTCGCCGGTCGCGTCGTGGCGGAAGAAGACGAAGGCATCGACCCCGTCGCCCAGGAACGGAGCGAGGCGGTCGGCCCATGCCGCCAGGTCCGCCTCGCTGTAGCCCGTCGTGCGTCGCAGCCTGACATAGAGGAAGGGGCCGGTGCGGAAGATCCGCGGCGGGTCGGCAAGCTCGTCGAGATCGGTCGTGCACCACGCGGCACCGGCTGCCGTGACGCGCGCCAGGACCTCATCGTCCAGCCACGAGGCGTGCTGCAGCTCCACGGTCAGGGGCACGTCCGGCGGCCAAGCATCGAGCAGCGAGGCGAGTCGCGTGTCGTCCCGGGCCACCTCCCCCGGGACGCGGAACAGCACCGAGCCGAGTCGCTCGCCGAACAGGCGATACGGTCGCAACAGCCACTCCAGCGTGGAGACCGGGTCGGCGCCGAAGGCTCGGAATGAGCCGCCCTTCTGGGCTTTGACGACGAACCGGAAGTGGTGCGGCGTCGCCGCCAGCCATGCCGCGATGCCCGTCTCGGTCGGGTGACGGTAGAAGGTGTTGTTCAGCTCGACCGCTTCCAGCCGCTCGGCGTAGGCGGCCAGCAGCCCGTCCCCGCGGGTACCCGGTGCGTAGAACCGCGGCGCCCAGTCAGCGTAGGAGAAGCCACTCGTCCCGGCGTAGAGCCGTCCTCGGCGCGACGCCTGTCCTGCGTCAGTCGTGGGCGTCAGATCTGGCAGGTAACGTCCGTGGCGCGGGCCGCAAGGTACGCCCGACGAGTCGGTGCAAGCGCAGCCGGCAGCGCGGCGCGGAACAGGGAGCGCTGCACCGGCGCTGCCGCGCTTACGGTCGTGGCCGGTCTGCCCGGCGCGCGCGCCGGGTCGCAGGCGAGCGCTGCGCGACCCTGGTCGCGGGCTGCCTCGGACTCGGTGGGGATCGGGCAAGAGACGCTGCCGGGCTCGTCTCCGGAGATCGGCGTCGCATCCGGGTAGTCCTCGCCGTCGGCCTCGGCTCGCGCCTGCGCCGCCGACCCGGTGCCGGTACCGCAGGAGGTCCAGCCCTTGGCGCCGATGCCCAGGCCGCCACTCGAGTAGATGGTCACGTCCTGCCAGACCATGTTGTTGGTGTCGCTTGTCTCCAGGTAGCGATCCTGCTGATCGGTCGTCACGCAGACCCGGTACGGCCCAGCCGGCAGTCCCGTGATGTCGATCCACTGGTAAATGAAGTCCCACGGGTAGAGGTCGCCCCAGCCCACCGACAGGCCGACCCGCGACGTCGTGCTGGAGCTCACGCCGCAACCGGATTCCGCATAGACCCGGTTGTTCGGCGCCCCGGGCAGTGACAGCCGGTAGGCGACATTGTCGAAGAAGCAGAAGCCGACCTTGGCGCCCCGGCGGACGCCGGTCGAGCCGGGCACACGGCGGAAGATCTCGTACTTCTCGATGCGCTGGACGTGCCAGTGGTTGTGGCCGTCGCCCGCCCACTTCATCCAGCCGTTCCGTAGGACGTAGCGCCTGCTTCCGTCGGTTCGGTAGATGACCTGCTTGACGGCCATCTTCGGACAGGCCGACAGGGAGCTGCAGCCTCGCGAGCCGGTGACCTCGAACGGCCCCTTACCGACATTGACGATGGTGGTATCGAAGCGGATGAGGCGCCGCCCGGAGCTGGTCGTCTGCAGGTGGAACTGCCTGAGGCTGGCCATGCGCAGGTCCGGCAGCTTGTCGACGGCACCGCCGGCAGCTGCGCCGCTCGGTACCACCGCGAGGGAGAGCGTGAGGGCGAAGGCCCCGGCGAGGAGCCGCCGGCGGCCGATGGGATCGAATGTCACCTGGTTCGCCTCACTGCCACCGGAAGAACCGAGCCGAGATCGCGAAGCTGACGACCAGCCACACGGCGAGGACCGCCACGTCGATGCCGAGCGCCACATACGGCGTGCCGCCCACCATAACCTGCCGCAGCGCGTCTCCGAGGTAGGTGAGCGGCATGATCGCCGCGACGGGCCGCAGGAACTCGGGCATGAAGTCGATGGGAAAGAAGATCCCGGAGAGGAACATCAGCGGGAACTGGACGACGCTCGTCAGCGCATTCGCCGATTCCTCCGTCCTGGCGTAGGACGCGATGACGTAGCCGATGGCGGTGAAGGTCAGGGCACCGAGCGCCACCAGCCCGGCCACCAGCAGCAGGCTGCCGATCACCTGCACGTCGAACAGGACCATGCCGATGCCGATGATGATCGCGGCCTGGACCGCCGCGATGAGCAGGCGCATCACGATGTTGCTGCCGACCAGCGCCCAGCGCCGGAGGGGCGTCGCGCCGAGCCGTTTGAGGATCAGCTTCTCGCGCTGGGCGGCGAGGGGTATGGCAGCGAACACCCCGAGCTGCATCAACGCCATGGCCAGGATGCTGGGCACGAAATAGGCGGCCGCCGTCAGGTCCTCCTCGGCCTGCAGCGGCCTGCTTCCGACGGCGAGTGCCGGTGGCGTGCCGCTCAACGACAGGTTGATGCTGCCGATCACCTGGCCGACGAT
>JACDBP010000212.1 GCA_013694835.1 Chloroflexota bacterium | reverse complement strand
CCTCTTCGACGGGACCGAGACGCTTGTCGCGCGCATGGACGAGGTGCCATTGGCGTCGCAGTGGGAAGCCCACGATCGGCAGCTCAACCAGGTGACCGATCTGGATCTCCAGGGCCGCGGCATATGTCCAGCCTGCTGTACGGGCCGGGTTCGGCCACCCTCGCCGTGGTCGTGCTCGACCAGCAGCAGCTGGGCGATCCGACGGTGACCTCGGCACTCGGGGTTCTGCTCACGCTACTGGTGCTGGTCGCGGCGCTCCCGCTGCTCGTGATGAGGCGGACCGTGCCAACACTCTTCGGGGGTCGATGAACAGCGGGGGTCGGCCCGCGGCTCTGGTGTGCCGGGGCGTGACGATCGGCTACGGGGGCGAGCCGATCGTGCGGCAGCTCGACCTGGAGGTCAGGCGCGGCGAGACCCTTGCGCTGCTGGGACCATCCGGCTCCGGCAAGACGAGCCTGTTGTACGCCATCGCCGGCTTCATCGAGCCGCGCACCGGGACCATCGACATCGGCGGCGTCACGGTCGCCTCGCCATCCGGGCACGTTCCGCCTGAGCGGCGCGGCGTCGGCGTCGTGTTCCAGAACTACGCGCTGTGGCCGCACCTCGACGCTCTCGACACGGTGGCGTATCCGCTGCGGCGCCAGGGTCTGCGGACGGCGGAGGCGCGCCACGAGGCGCTTGCGCTTCTCGACCGGATGGGGATCGGGGCCCTCGCACATCGCCGGCCGGCCGAGCTTTCCGGGGGTGAGCAGCAACGCGTGGGGCTGGCCCGGGCACTCGCCCGTCGATCGGACCTGTTGCTGTTCGACGAGCCGACCGCGCACCTGGACAGCGAGCTCCGGGCCCTGCTGCAGGAGGAGCTCGGGGAACAGCGCGCCGCGACGGGGACGGCGGCCGTCCACGCCACGCACGACGCCGCTGAGGCCCTCGCGGTCGCGGACCGGGTAGCTCTGCTGCGTGAAGGCCGGATCGTCCAGCACGGGTCGCCGGCGGAGACCTACGAGCGCCCGGTCGATGTTGCGGCAGCGCGGCTCACGGGACCAGCATCCGTCCTCGAGGTGGTGGTCGGCCAGCGACGCGGCGACCGGATCACGGTCCGCGTCGGCGACGCGACCATCGAGCTGCCCGCGGACCAGCTGCAGACCGGTGACCCGGGACCAGCGCTCGCGCTCGTCCGGCCCGAGTGGGCGCGCATCGGCGGCGCGCTGCCAGGGATCGTGGTGCACGTCGCGTATCGCGGCGCCCACACGGACGTCCGCCTGGAGACGCTGGTGGGAGCGGTGACCGTGCGCTCGCCCGGACCGCCGGGCTGCCAGCCAGGCGAGCACGTCGGCTGGCATCTCGACCGTGCCTGGTTCGTCCCACCCTCGGGCGGCGCGTAGAATCGGACGTAACGCGGTCCACGACCCGCACCACGCGAGACGACAGGAGTGCCCACCGGATGCCCCGACCCCGTGTCACCGTCATCGGCGCCGGCAATGTCGGCGCCACCGCGGCGCAGCGCATCGGAGAGCTCGGCGCGGCCGTGGTGCTCGTGGACATCGTAGAAGGGCTGCCTCAGGGAAAGGCGCTCGACCTGGCGCAGGCGGCACCCGTAGTCGGGCAGGACGTGCAGATCATCGGCACGAACGACTACGCGGACACCGCGGGCTCGGACGTGATCGTCGTCACCTCCGGACTTGCACGCCAACCCGGCATGAGCCGCGACGATCTTATGTCCAAGAACGCGGGCATCGTTCGCTCGGTCGTGCAGCAGTCCGTGGCGCACTCGCAGGACGCGATCCTCGTCATCGTGACGAATCCACTGGACGCGATGTGCCACGTGGCGATGGAGGCGAGCGGCTTTCCGCGCGAGCGGGTCATCGGCATGGCGGGCGTGCTCGATTCGGCGCGGTTCCGAACGTTCATCGCGCAAGAGCTCGGCGTCTCGGTGGCCTCGACCAGCGCATTCGTGCTCGGTGGCCATGGCGACACGATGGTGCCGCTGCCGCGCTACTCGACCGTCGGCGGCGTGCCCATCACGGAGCTGCTGAGCGCAGGCACGATCGAACGGATCGTGGACCGCACCCGGAACGGCGGCGCGGAGATCGTGGCGCTGCTCAAGACCGGTTCTGCCTATTACGCACCGGGCGCATCGGTCGCCCAGATGGTCGATGCCATCGTCGGCAACCGCCAGATGATCCTGCCCTGCGCGGCGTACCTGCAGGGCGAGTACGGCGTGGACGGGCTGTTCGTGGGCGTGCCGGTACGCCTCGGCCGGCGAGGCATGGAGGAAGTCATCGAGATCGAGCTGACGGACGACGAGCGCGCCGCCTTCGACCGCTCGGCCGCCGCGGTGCGCGAGCTCGTCGATCGGCTGGCCGAGATGGCTGCCGCCTCATCCACCGCCGCCGCGCCCGCGGCGGGCTGAGCGGGGACGTCCGGACCGGAGGCTGCGCCTTGCCCGTCATCACGCTCTCCCGTCAGTTCGGCGCCGCTGGCGCGCCCATCGGACGGAAGCTTGCCGACCGGTTCGGCGCCGAGTACCTGGATCGCGAGGTGGTGGCGATGGTCGCCGAGCGGTCCGGCATCCCGGAGGAGGAGGCGGAGGGGTACGACGAGCGGCTGCCCGGGCTCTGGCAACGCATCGCGGCGGCACTCGCGACGAGCGCTCCCGAGGTGGCCATGCCGCCCCTGCCCAGTGGCTCGCTGCCTGACACGGAGATCGGCGAACGGCTCGCGGCACTCACGCGGGCGGTGGTGGAAGAAGCCGCGGCCCGCGGCAACGCTGTCATCCTGGGCCGTGGCGCGGCGTTCATCCTGGGCCGGCGACCGGACGCTCTGCACGTCCAACTGCACGCGTCTTCCGAGGCAAGGCTGCGATACCTGCTGATGCGCGCGGAGGACATCCCATCGGAGACCCGTCCGGACGAGAAGTCCCTGCGGGAGCTCTGCCGCTCCTTCGACCGGGCGCGTGGCAACTACCTCAAGCGCCGGTTCGATGTCGATTGGATGGACGCGCGGAACTACGACCTCGCGCTCGACACGGGCCGTCTCGGCATCGACACCTCCGTCGAGCTGATCGAAGCCGCAGCTCGCGGGCTGCAGCAGGCCTCGGACTTGCCGCCTCCGGCGGCGTGATCCGATGACGGGGGTCGGGAACACGGACCCGGTCCCGACCGGTCCGCGGGAGCCGCTGGTGCCCACGGTCGACCCATCGCTGCCGGCTGCCGAGCCCGGGCGACCGCCCGCGCCCGGGCGCGCTGCACCGAGCGGGTGGCCGAAGGGCGTCCGGTCGCTACGTCACTGGAACTTCCGTGTCTTCTGGACGGGCCAGCTGGTCTCGTTGGTCGGCACCTGGATGCAGACGGTCGCCCAGGCGTGGCTCGTCCTGGAGCTGACCGGCGACCCGCTCGCGCTGGGCATCGTCGCCGCCTGCCAGTTCGTGCCGGTCATGGTCCTGGGCCTGTTCGCGGGCGTCTTCGCGGACGCCCTGCCGAAGCACCGGACGCTCATCGCCCTCCAGGCAGGCATGCTGGTACTGGCGCTGATCCTGGGCCTGCTCACGGTGACGGGCGCCGTCCAGGTCTGGCATGTCTACGTGCTCGCCGTGGCGCTCGGCTGTCTGAACGCGCTGGAGATGCCGGTCAGGCAGTCGTTCGCGTTCGAGATGGTCGGCCGGGAGGACCTGGTCAACGCGGTGGCGCTCAACAGCGCCGCATTCAACGGGTCGCGCATCATCGGCCCGGCCATCGCCGGCCTGCTCATCGGCACCGTCGGCATCGCGGTCTGCTTCTTCATCAACGCCGCGAGCTACGTGGCGGTGATCATCGGGCTCATGGCGATGCACACCAACGAGCTGCGCTCGCCGGCCCGGGCCGTGATGCAACGAACCTTCGGCGGCGTCGTCGATCAGCTGACCGAGGGGCTGCGCTACGTGCGCGCAACGCCCATGGTCTTCGTGCCGATCCTGGTGCTCGGGGTGGTCGCCACCGTCGGGCTCAACTTCTCGGTGACGATCCCGGTGCTTGCGCGCGACGTGCTGGGCGGCGGTCCGGACACGTATGGATTCCTGATGGCGGCAAGCGGCATCGGCTCCCTGTCGAGTGCCCTCGCCCTCGCGTTCGGCCAGCGGCCGACGATCCGGCTGCTGTTGATCGGTGCGGGCGCCATCGGGGTCTCACTGATGCTGCTCGGCACGTCGCGCTGGCTACCTGCGAGCCTGGTGCTGATGCTGGTGCTCGGCTGGGGTGTCATCGCGATGGCCGCGACGACCAACACGCTCATCCAGCTGACGGTCCCCGACGAGCTCCGGGGGCGGGTGATGAGCGTCTACACCACGGTCTTCGCCGGCTCGACGCCGATCGGCGGCCTCTTCGCCGGTGCGATCGCCGCGATAGCCGGCGTCCCGATGGCCCTCATCGTGGGTGGAGCGCTGGCACTGCTGGCTGCGGTCGTGGCGGGCTGGCGGGCGCCCGGTGTGGGACGCGGATCACGCCGTTCGGCGGCGCGCCTGGCGATCGGAGGCGGCTGACATGCTGCCCGTCGTCGAGGTCGGCTTCGAGTCTGTCGGCAGGGCCGGCGACCTCGTCGTGCGCTGGCAGGCGCTGGTGGTGGGACTGGGCGTGCTGGTGGCACTCCTCGGCGCAGCATGGCTCAGCCGCGTGGCGATGGCCCGACGTGGGGATGGGGACCCGCTCAGGTT
>JACDBP010000185.1 GCA_013694835.1 Chloroflexota bacterium | reverse complement strand
GCGCAATTGTGTGTCCGAACTCGTGGGTGGCCACACCCTGAAAACCAACGGTCACTTGGTGCAGATCGGGCGCCAGGCTCCTGATGGTGGCGGGTCGACCCCGGTATCCTCCGACCGCCACCCCTCCCGCTCGAGGTGCTCGCGTTGATCACGATCCGGCGCGATGGCGAGAACCACGATATCGACGGCGGCTGGTTCCGTGCCCGGTGGCATTTCTCGTTCGATTCGTACCGGGAGCCCGAGAACGACAGCTTCGGGGCAATGCGCGTCTTCAACGACGACCGGCTGATCCCGGGCGCCGTCTGGCCGCTCCACCCGCACGCGGACATCGAGGGACTGACGTACGTGGTCGAGGGATCGTTCGGACACCAGGACAACGTGGGCGGACCATTCGGCCCGCTGCCGGCCGGTTCGGTGCAGCGGATGACGCTCGGCTCGGGTGCGCTGCATTCTGAGCTCAACGCATCGAAGGACGAGCCCATGAGGTTCATCCAGATCTGGATCTTGCCCGACACGCCGGACCTGCCGCCCGGCGTCGAGCAGCGCGTGTTCACCCGCGAGGACAGGACGGACCGGCTGCTCAGGGTCATCGGCCCGGAGGGAGGCGAGGTGGTCAAGGTCCATCAGGACGCCTCGGTCCACGTGGCGTTGCTCGGGCCTGATGTCGAGGTCACCCATCCCCTCGGGGAACGGCGGGGGCCGTATGTCTACGTCATCGACGGCGCGGCCTGGCTGGAAGGCGAGAAGGTCGGGACCGGCGACGCGGCAAAGGTGACCGATCAGGCGGCGTTGACGATCCGGGCCGGCGGGCCGACCGAGCTGATCCTGGTCGACGTGCCGCTCCGCTTCGAGGCGGTCGGGCACTGGAAGGGCCACATCTGATGAGCGCCTCGGACCCGCCCGTCGGCCGCGATACGTCGAGCGACGACGCGGTGGAGATCCGCGACCGGCCGCCCGAAGGCCGCTACATCATCAGTCTCGGCGGCCAGCCGTTGGGCTTTTCGCAATACACCCTGGGCTCCGGGGAGATCACCTTCATCCACACCCAGATCGACCGCGAGTTCGAGGGCCGCGGGCTCGGCCTCCGCCTTGCCGGCGCGGTGCTCGACGACGCTCGGGCGCGCGGCCTCCGCGTCCGGCCGCAATGTCCCTTCATCGCCTCGTACATCAAGGCGCATCCGGCGTACCGGGACCTGGTCGTCCGGCGCAGCCCGGGCCGGAGCTGACCCTGATGGACGTCGCGATCGGCCCTTCGACGATCACGATCAACCACGACGACCGCTTCCTGGTCGCCCAGCCCGACGGGACGATGGCGCCGGGCGACGACGTCGGCTTCTTCGCCCGCGACACCCGGTTCGTCTCGGGCTACCGCTTGACCGTCAACGGGCGGGACCCAGTGCTCCTGAACGCCGCCTCGATCACCCACTTCTCGGTCCGTCACGAGATGGTGACGCCCGAGCTGCCGCTCGGCACCGGCCTGTTCGGGGCAGGCGCGGCGACGTTGCCGGCCCGGTCGATCGGCCTGCGCCTCGATCGGACCATCAAGGGCGGCATCCACGAGGACTACGACCTCACGAGCTACGCGCCGCAGCCGGTCCGCCTGCTGCTCGAGGTGGCCATCGAGTCCGACTTCGCGGACATCTTCGACGTCCGCTTCAAGCAGCTGCTCACCCGTGGCGAGACCCAGACCTCATGGCGGGAGAAGGCGAGCGAGCTCCGGACGAGCTACCGCAACGAGACCTTTCACCGTGCACTCCTGGTGAGGGTCGCCAACGCCGGCGTCGCGCCCCAGTTCGCCAACGG
Organism: Chloroflexota bacterium; assembly: GCA_013694835.1. Lineage (GTDB taxonomy): Bacteria > Chloroflexota > Limnocylindria > Limnocylindrales > CSP1-4 > JACDBP01. Next base: position 2,043 of record JACDBP010000185.1, on the reverse strand, counting down.
CCGGCTCGTCTTCGCGTTCGTGCTGGAGCCGAAGGCCAGCTGGCACGCGTGCATCCATTGGCTGCCGATCATCGGGCGAAAGAGGCCCACGCTCCTCGGTTGCAGCGAGCTGGTATCGGTCAGGGCGACGGCCGACGCGAAGGTCCTGCCTCGCGTGGGCATCGAGGCGGATCATCCGGTGCTGCCCGCGATCTGGCGTCAGGCGGTGGCCGACATGGAGGCGTTGCGGATCCAGGAGTTCGCCGTGGGACGGAGCGTGTTCGTGCCGGCCGCCGGCATCCCCTGGTACGTGACGCTGTTCGGGCGCGACTCGCTGGTCGTGGCGATGGAGGCGATCAGCGGCTTCCCGGAGTTCGCGGCCGGTGCGCTCGACCGTCTTGCCGCGTACCAGGCGACCGACGACGATGCCGAGCAGGACAAGGAGATCGGCAAGGTCCCCCACGAGCTTCGCTTCGGGGAGCTGGCGGAGCTCGGACTGCTGCCCTTCGCGCCCTACTACGGCACCGCCGATGCGACGCCGCTCTTCATCATCGTGCTCTCGTATGCCTACGAGTGGTCCGCGGACAAGCGCGTGCTGCGCCGGTACCGTGCCGCCGCGGAGGCGGCCCTGCGCTGGATGCTCGAATCGGGCGACCGTGACGGTGACGGCTTCCAGGAGTACGGCACGCGGTCGACACGCGGCCTCTTCAACCAGGGCTGGAAGGACAGCGCGGTCTCCATCCAGCACGACGACGGGCGCATCCCATCGCTGCCGATCGCCCTCTGCGAGCTCCAGGGCTACGCCTACGACGCGATGCTGCGGATGGCCGGCATCCGGGAGGTCTTCGGCGACGACGAGGGTGCCGCGGATCTGCGAGAGCGTGCGCGCCGGCTGTTCGATCGCTTCAACGACGAGTTCTGGTGGGAAGCGGAGGGGACGTACTACCTCGGGTTGGACGGCGAGAAGCGGCCCATCAGATCGGTGGCGTCCAATGCCGGACACTGCCTCGCGAGCGGCATCGTGCCCCCGGAGCGAGCCGGCCGTGTCGTGGACCGACTGATGGCACCCGATATGTTCAGCGGCTGGGGCGTGCGCACCCTCTCGAGCGAGCACCCCAGCTACAACCCGTACGCCTATCACCTCGGCTCCGTCTGGCCGCACGACAACGCCACCATCTGTGGCGGCTTCCGGCGCTTCGGGCGTGTCGAAGAGGCGCAGCGGATCGCGGAAGGGATCTTCGCGGCGGCCGAGCGCTTCGATGCCTACCGGCTGCCGGAGCTGTTCGCCGGGCTGCCGCGCGAGCGGGGCGCCTTCCCCGTGCAGTATCTCGGCGCGAACGTCCCGCAGGCATGGGCGGCGGCATCCGTCTTTCGGTTCATCGCCATCCTGTGCGGCATCCACGTGACCGGCAGTCAGAGGACGATCTACGCCAACCCGAACCTGCCGGACTGGCTGCCGTCGATCACGATCAGCAACCTGCGGGCCGGCAAGGGTGCCGCCGACCTGCGGATAGAACACGACCGACTCGAGGTGCTCTCGAACACGACCGGCTTCGAGATCGTCCACGGGCCTGTCCCGCGCCTAACCGACCCGGCAGCTCACCCGCCCGGGCGCTGACCGCGCCGTGAGAGACTCGCCGTCCATCGAAGGAGCTGCTCGTGGGTCGTGACGGTCAGGCGCCACCCTTCCGGCCTCGGGGTCAGGAGGTCTACCTCGGTGCCTCCCCCTTCCCGCCGATCGCCGAGTACGGCTTCCTGTCCGACTGCGAGACGACGGCGCTCATCGCGCCGAGCGGCAACGTGGAATGGCTGTGCGCCCCGCGCATCGACTCGCCGAGTGTCTTCGGCGCCCTGCTCGACCGTGACGCCGGCGGCTTTCGCTTCGGCCCGGCCGATGTCAATGTCCCCGCCGCGCGCCGCTACCTGCCGGGCACGATGGTCCTCGAGACCAGCTGGGGCACCCCGACGGGCTGGATCATCGTCCGCGACGTGCTCCTCATCGGGCCGTGGCGGCACGAGCGCGAGCGTTCTCACACGCAGCGGCGGGCGCCCACCGACTACGAC
>JACDBP010000156.1 GCA_013694835.1 Chloroflexota bacterium | reverse complement strand
ATCAGAGCCTGGACGAGCTGCTCGCGGGGCAGCCCGCTGACCGCGACCGGTGACCGCCGAACGCGACACGACCTCGCAGGCGGACGACGCGACCGGGGAGGTGGACGTCCCCGGCACCCGTAGCGACCTCGGCGTCGGGTCGTCGGACCGAGATGCCGGACGGGGACCGAAGGGAGCCACGGGGTCCGAGCCCGCCGGCAGCCGCTCCGAGGCGGCCGAAGACACCTCCGTCGAGGTGGACGGGCCCACGGAACGCAGCGAGACGCGCGAACCGATCGGGTGATCGATCCCACGCTCTGGGCTGGCTCCGGACGGCCTCCTCGGGCTGGCCTACGGGGGTGGCTGCGAGCCGGGGCACTGCTCGTCACCATGGCGCTCCTCGCCGCATGCACCGCGGACGCGCAGCCGACCCCCACCGAGGGGGATGCCACAGCCTCGCTCATCACAGGCGCCGAGTCTCCGGACCAGGCCTCGCCGGTCGACCCGAGGCCCGGCATCGAAACGCCTGGGGGATCGGCAGAGCCGCCGGACGGTGGCCCTGCACCTGGCGACGCGACGGAGTCTTCGCCGCCCCAGGATACCGGCGCATCGGCGGCGCCAGGTTCCTCCAGCCAGCCGGGCAGGCGGCCCGGTCACGAGGTCTTCGCCTTTCTGAACCACTACAGCCTGGATGCGGTCGAGGGCCGGATCGAGTACGACGCGCTGAGCCACATCGCCTTCTTCAGCCTCGACGTCGACCGCGACGGGCGGTTCATCAAGGGCACCAGGGCGAAGCCCTCGCCGGCATGGGCGGCGTGGACGGGCAAGAAGATGTCGCGGATCATCGAGGAGGCGCACGCAGACGGCACGAAGGTCGTGCTGACCGCGGCCCGGTTCGCCTGGACCGGCATCGGGCGGACAGACACGATCGCGCTGCTGTCGCGGCCGGAAGCGCGCCGGCGGTTCGCCCGGGAGATCGCCGCAGAGGTGGTGGCACGCGGCGTGGATGGGGTCAACGTGGACCTCGAGCCGGTCCCCGATGGGCAGCGCAAGCGCTTCACGTCGCTGATCCGCGAGGTCCGCGCTGCGCTGGACGCGGCGCGTCCGGGGCTGGAGCTGACCTTCGCCTCGATCGGCTTCACGGACGAGTACGACCTCGAGGCGTTGCTGGCGCCGGACGCGGCCGACGCTGTCTTCATCATGGCCTACCAGTACCGCGGCCGGTGGTCCGAGATCGCCGGCAGCGTCGCCCCCATGCGGACAGAGAACTTCGGCATCGAGCAGACCCTGGAGTCCTTCCTCGCCGGCACGACCCCGGCGCGGATCATCTTGGGGGTGCCGTACTACGGCTGGCAGTGGCGAACCGCCACGAACCGGCTGAACGCTAGGACGCTTCCGGCGAATGCGCGCAACGGTCGGTCACGCCCCGTCTTCTACGAGGAAGCGGCACGGTTGGCGGAGGAGCACGGATCCACCTTCGACCCCGAGGAGGTCACGGCGATGGTGGCCTACCGGGCTCGAGACTGTCGCGGCTGTCCGCTCCTCTGGCGGCAGGCCTATTTCGACGACACCAGGAGCCTCACCTGGAAGTACCAGTACGTGAAGGATCGCGGCTTGCGCGGCGTCGGCATCTGGGCCCTCGGCTTCGAGGGAAGCCGCAGCGGGGAGCTCTACCAGATCCTCCGCGAGGCCTTCGGCAGCTCCCGATAGGGGCTCAGCCGGCGCGCGCGATCGCGTGGCGGCCCGCATCGTCCGAGGATGATGGCTCCACCGGTGGGCCACCTGGACCGAACCGTCGGAACGGGCCGCCCTTTCGGACGTACTCTCGTCGCGCCCGGACCGAGATCAACGCACGCTCGGGGTACCGCAGCGCCGTCAGCGTCCCGCCGAAGATGCAGCCCGTGTCGATGTCGATGGTGCTGCCTCGCCATTCCGGCACCAGCACCGGCGTGTGGCCGTAGACGACGGTCGCCTCGCCTCGGAAGTCCGCCGTCCAGTCGAGCCGTACTGGCAACCCGTAGATGTCGGAACCCGATCCGACCGCCCCGTACAGGGCGAAGTCCCTCGCCCGTGCCGAGGCAGAACCGTGGTGCCGCTCCGGGAGGCCGGCATGGGCCACGACGAGCTTGCCGCCGTCCAGCACGTGGTGGCCCGGAAGGGCCTCGAGGAAGCGAAGGACATCGCCGCGAAAGGAGCGTGGCTGCGCATCAAGCTGTTCCAGTGACTGCCACAGGCCGTGCTTGACCTGGACCGGCCGCCCGAGGAGCGCACGCCGCAGCTTGTCATCGTGGTTGCCGGCGACGCAGAGCGCACGGTCGTCATCAACGAGCCGCATCACCAGGCGCAGCACCCCGGCGATGTCAGGCCCGCGGTCGACCAGGTCGCCCAGGAACACGAGCCGGCGGCCCTCGGGATGCTCGAGCGCCGGCGCGAGCTCGATGGGCGCCACCAACGGGACGTCGCCGGTCGACTCGTATCCCAGGCGAACGAGGAGATCGACGAGCTCCTCGCTGCAACCGTGAACGTCGCCGATGATGTCGAATGGCCCCGGAAGGTCGGTGCGGATCGGTCGCATCGGGAAAGCATGGAGCAGCCGGGCACGGATGTCCCGGACGCGGCAGGAAGCGTGGCGATGCGGTCGCCAGCGGCACGGCGTGGCTGGTCGCGATGCGGGATAGACTCCCGGTGCCCACCGCGAGACGTCCAAAGGGCGTGGACGATCGCCGGCACGATCACGCTCGACCCTAAGGGACGCCATGACCACCGATCAGCCAGCCCGTTCGCGCCTGCTGGCGACTGCTCTCCTGATGACCGCGCTCAGCGGCTGCACGAGTGCCGTCCCGACCGCCACGACCGGCCCTTCGGCGACGCCCGGCGCCTCGGTCTCCGGGCCCCCGAGCACGACGCCGACCGCTGGCCCGACCGGAGGGCCCCAGTCGACCCCGCCAGCTTCCCGGTCCAGCGGACCGACATCGCAGCCATCTTCCTCCTCCCCCACGGCGACGCCGACAGCCTCTGCCTCGCCCACCCCGGCGCCCACCTCGTATCCGCCGATCGCGGGCCTGGAGCAGCTGCTCGGCACCGATGGGCGCTTCACGGTCCTGCTGCTCGGCTCGGATGCGAGAGCCGGCCTCGGCGGCGAGCGGACCGACACGATCATGGTCCTGAGCATCGTGCCGACGACCGGCCGCGTCTCGGTCGTCAGCCTGCCGCGCGACGTGGAGACCGTGCCCATCGGGCCCGGCCGGACCTACCGGGCGAAGGTGACAGGCCTCTACCAGAGCTTCAGGCTGGACGGCGCGGACGAGGAGCAGGCCGCACAGCAGACCAGGGAAGCGCTGGCCTACGCGTTCGGCACCGAGATCGACCGTTACGTCTTCATCGGCTTCGAGGGGGTCAAGAAGCTCGTCGATGCGGTCGGGGGAGTGGACATCACGCTCGAGCGGCGACTCGACGATCCGTCGATCCTGGTAAGGCCCGGGCTCCGGGGACTCCACCTGAAGAGGGGGGTGAACCACCTCGACGGCGCCACGGCACTGGCTTTCGCGCGGGTCCGCAAGATCGACACGGACTACGACCGGACCCGGCGGCAACAGGTGCTGATGATGGCGGCGGGCGAAGCGGTCATCTCCCGCGGGCTCGCCAACCTGCCGGCCCTGATCGGGGTCGCCGCAGCTTCCATCCGCACCGACATCCCGCTGGACGGTGCGCCCGCACTCTTCGAGCTTGTCCAGCGAGCCGACCTCCTGAAGGCGCGCAAGACCGTGCTCGGCCCGCGCAAGTTCGCCTCACTGGGCGCGTCCCGCTACTCGATCGTGATGATCGTGCCGGCGGTGCGTGCGTGGTTCGACACCTGGTTGGCGCCTGTCGGCCCCTGACGGCGACCTCCATCGGGTCTCCGCAGCATCTTCACATCCGCTCCACATCCCGAAGCGAGCATCGCTGATGTCGGAACCACGACATCGATGAAGCGGATAGGAGAGATCGAACGATGGACGGACGAGGAATGCCGGGATGGCTGCGGGCGCTGGGGATCCTGGCGGTGGTGCTGCTGATCGGCGGCATCGGGTATGCGATCGGGCTGGGCGCGGGAGCGGCCGGGGTGCCCGTGGTAGCCGGCGCGCCGGTGGTCTACGCGGGGCACGGCTTCGGCCTCTTCGGGCTCCTGGTCCCGATCCTGCTGATCGTGCTCCTGTTGGCCGCCTTCAGCGGTCGCCGCGGTGGCGGTCACTGGCGCCGCGGCTACGGACCGGGTGGCTGGTACGGGTCGGGCGATGGGCGCGATGTCCCGCCGCCCTTCGAGCCGATGCTGGAGTCCTGGCACCGCCGCGCACACGGCGACTCGGAGCCGACACTGCCGCCGAAGGCGTGATCGGGCGCCGATGAGCGATAC
>JACDBP010000117.1 GCA_013694835.1 Chloroflexota bacterium | reverse complement strand
CATCGTGACTGTCCGCGGCGACGGGCTTCATGACGTTCATCGGCGTTCCGTCGACCGACCGGTCGTCGCCATGCGCTCCTTCATGGGCTCTCCACGTGTGGCGGTATAGCTCACGGTGTGTTGACCTGGCCGCCACGCGATACTCATCGGTTAGCCGCGGAAAGCCGCGGCGGCCATCTCGCCCAGGCTCTCGCAGCTCCATAACGAGCTCGTGGGCTGCCCCGTCGATCACCGCTACTTCAGCAGGAGCTTCCCCAGACGGCGGGAGACGATGGCCAGCCCGATGATGCCGATCGTGAGCAGATACGCAACGTCCAGCAGGAGCGTCCACTCGATCTGGTTCGTCGTCAGCCCGCGGATGAGGTGCACGCCCCGATAGAGCGGCGTCAGCTCCACGAACGTCCGGAGGGGCTCCGGGTAGACGGTGATCGGGAAGAACGTCGCCGAGAAGAGGAATAGTGGCAGGGTGACCACCACGATCAGGTCGAAGTCCTGCCACTTCCGCATGAACGTCGTGGCAGTCGTCCCCATCGCCGCGGCCGCAAAGCCGACGAGCAGCGCCGCCGGGATCGCCAACAGGGCCAGGGGCGTGGTGACCAACCCGAGCAGGAGCATCACGATCATGAAGCCGACGGCGTAGAGCGCGCCGCGGAAGAGCGCCCAGCCGACCTCTCCGAGCGCGACGTCGCCGACACCGAGTGGCGTCGAGAGGATGGCGTCGTACGTCTTCGCGTACTTCAGCTTGAAGAACATGTTGAAGGTGCTCTCGTACACGGCGCCGTTCATGGCGCTCGTCGCCAGCAGCGCCGGCGCGACGAAGGCGGTATACGAGATCGACGTGCCCCCCGGCCCTTCCACGTTACCGATCAGCGCACCCAGGCCGAATCCGATGCCCACGAGGTAGAAAAGCGGTTCGAAGAAGCCCGAGACGATGACCAGCCAGCTCCGTCGATAGACCAGCAGGTTGCGCTCGAAGAGCCTGCCTGCGCGGCGCGAGCCGAATGGCAGGAGGGGGGTGATGCGGAGTGCCGTCGCAGCGCGACTCGTCACCTACTTCACCAGCCGGCGACGGAACGTGATGAAGCAGAACGCCATTCCCGCCGCGACGAACGCGATCAGGGTGCCGAGGTGCTCCACGACCGAGACAAGGTCGCCGGTCCCCAGCGAGAGGTCGCGCGACAGCTGGACGCCGTGGTAGAGCGGCGTCAGGTATGCCACGGGGCGGATGAGCTCCGGGAGCTGGCTGATGGGAAAGAAGGTGCCGCTGAACAGGAACAGCGGGGTGATGCCGAACCGGAAGAGCGCCGCGAAGCCGCTGTCCTTGGTCTGGGTCGCCGAGAACGCCGCGATCGGTGCTGCGAACGCGAGGCCCGTCAACGTCGCCACCGGCCACGCCAGCACGGCTCGTGGCGACGCCACGGCGCCGAAGAGGAACATCACGACCAGGAAGACGCCGGTGACCATCGCGAGGCGGGCGGTGATCCAGAGGAGCTTGCCGATGACCACGTCCTGGACCCGGACCGGTGTGGCGAGCATCGCGTCGAAGGTCTTGAGCCAGACGATGCCCGCCATCACCGGGTAGGTCGACTCGAAGGCGGCCGTCTGCATCGCCTGGGCGGCGATGAGCCCGGGGCCCAGGAACGCCAGGTACGGGATGCCGCCGAGCGCCGCCGGGCTGCTCTGGTCCACGAAGGTCCCAAGACCGATGCCCATCGCCGCGAGGAACAGCACGGGCGAAAGGAACGTGGTGAAGAGCGTCCCGCGCCATGAGCGGCGATAGACCAGGAACTCGTGCTCGAAGACGCGCAGCCACGCCATGCGAGGTCGGCGGTCCACGGCGACACGCGCCGGAGCGGTGATCGCGGTCATCAGTCGACCAGCGTCCGGCCGGTCAGGCGAAGGAAGACGTCCTCGAGTGTGCTGCGACGCACCAGCAGGCTCTCGGGATAGAGGCCGCGTTCGTGGACGCCATCGGCGGACGCATCCCCGTCGGCGGTGTAGAGCAGCAGCCGGTCCGGCAGCGTCTCGATCCGCTCGGCGAGCCCCTCGAGCTTGCCCGCGAGCTCACCGTCGAGGGTCTCCTGGATGCCCGGTGCGAACCGCAGCTCCAGCACCTCCTTCGTGGCGTACCGGTCGATCAGCTGACGTGGCGAGCCCTCCGCGACGATCTTGGCCTTGTCCATCACGACCAGGCGGTCG
>JACDBP010000116.1 GCA_013694835.1 Chloroflexota bacterium | reverse complement strand
GGGCGAGGCACCGCCGGCCGCCGACGGGGGCGTGGGCGGGCCCGTGCTGCTCGGACCGCAGGCGACGAGCAGCCCTGCCGTGCCGGCGGCACCCATGAGCAGGAGCACCTCCCGGCGGGTCAGGATCCTGCCCACCTGCGCGTCATCGTCGTCGTTGTCCGGGCGGGGAGTCGTCTCAGTCATGGGGAGACCCTCGCCGAATCCTCTGAGACGCGCCTGAGAAGCGGTGACACGAGGCTGACGAATCGACCTTCGATGTTCACGGCAGCCCGACCAGCAGCAATTCGAGGTCAGCTTGGCGGCGGACCTTCAACGAATCGCGGACCGTTCCTTCCCCACGCTAAGCAAGACCATCACCAGGACACGTCCACCGCGACTGCCGCGACTGCCGCGCCCGATGCGAAACTGTTACCCGTAGGTGACTTCGCGGTGACCCCTGGCCACGACCATCGGGAAGAGGTTCCGATAGGACGCCATCATCAGCCGGAAGGAAGGCTTCGGTGCGCAAGCCCGTAGTGTCGAGTTCGCTGATCGCCGTCGCGCTCTGTTTGGCCGTCTCAGCGGGGTCGGTCGCGGCCACAGCGGGATGGTCCGGTCCCACACGCGTGGTCGCCGATCCGGGTGCGCTCACCCCCTCCGTCGTCCTTCGTCGGGGTGTCTTTCACGTCGCGTACTTCCATGAGCAGCGCTCCGCCGGCGACGAGCCGAGCGGCGTGTTCTATGCCTCGAACCAGGGCGGCACCTGGCACAAAGAGCGCGTCTCGACCGGCGGCGACCTCTACACGCGACCGTCACTCGTCGTAGACCTCGACGCCGTGCCCCATATCGCGTTCACCCGCACCTGCTTCGAATGCACCCCGTTCGAGTCGAACATCTGGCTCGCCAGTAACGCGACCGGCACGTGGGATCTCGACCAGCTCACCGACGGCAAGGAAGACCTGGCCGCATCGCTGGCGCTCGGAGCGTATGACCTGCCGACCTTGGGCTTTCCTCCGCCTGGCAGCCGCCAGGATCTCTTCGTGGCTTGGAATCGACCCGGCCGCGGGATCTTCCTCGGGTGGAGACTCGCGGGCGGAGCATGGCAAGTCGAACGCGCCATCACGACGATCGGCCGTTGCGCGACGCTCGGCACCTCGCCGTCCATCGCCATGAGCGGCGACGGTGTCCCCTGGCTCGCCTACGAACAGCCACGCCCGAACACGACGAACTGCAACCCCGCGACGAGGGGGATCCGGGTCGCGCGGCCGACCGAGGCGGGCTGGCAGGCCACGACGCTCACGACGAACGTGGACGACTCGCACCCGAAGCTGGCGCTCGGCCCGAGCGGGCGACCACATCTGATCTTCCACCGATCCGGCGTCGGAATCCAGTACACCCGCATTCGTGCCGACGACAGCTGGGAGCCTCCGACGTTCGCAGTCGACGGCAACGACGCGACCGTGACGATCGACGCGGACCGCAAGGCGCATGTCGCCTACGAAGGCATAGGACCGGGCTACGCGACGAACCGGAGCGGAGCCTGGGTCGCTACGCCGCTCGCCGGTTACGACCTCGACGCCGGCACGGACAGCCCGGTCTCGATCGTGCTCACAAACACGGGCAAGGCTCGTGTCGTGTTCGGACGCACCCAGGCCGCCACCGAGGACGACCTCGGACTGTTCGTCGCCCGCGAGCACTGACGCGGCAGCACGGCGGTACAGAGGGCGAACTGCTCGTCGGTCCGTCCGCGCAGCTTCGCTTGCGTGGTCGGGGTGGCGGGATTCGAACCCGCAACCTCGTACTCCCAAAGCACGTGCGCTACCGTTGCGCCACACCCCGACGGAGACGAGCACGATACCGCACGAAACTGCTCACTCTGCTGGTGAGGGCGTCCTACGCCGCAGCTGGCGCACATGATGGCTCTTGCGAGGTCCATCAAGCGCAGGAGCGCCGCGGTGAACAGCCCCGCAATGGGCTTGTGGGGACGGGAGACCGAAGAGGCGATTCGCATCCCTGGTCTCGCTCTCGGTCGACCGCCGGCGGCGGGCCTTGTTCGGCGGGGTCGTCTCCAACGAGATGTCAGGCAGACGCCGGGGTGCCGGCCCGGTCATGCGCGATCTCGACTTGACACCTGCGCTTAGATGAGTGGGAACCCAGCCGCGCCCGGTCCACCCAGCCCCGTGGAGGTCCCGCATGCACGCCCCGGTTCGACGCTCCGTCCTTCTCGCCACCGTCATGGCGCTCGCGCTCGGGGTGGCGGGAGCCGCCGCGCCGATCGCCGGCGCGTCGAAACCAACCTCCACCCGGGTTGCCGGCATCGACATTGACGCCGCAACGATCCCCG
>JACDBP010000115.1 GCA_013694835.1 Chloroflexota bacterium | reverse complement strand
CCGCGACCCCGGCCGACCCCTCGGGCGCCCAGTCGCCGGCGCAGCTCGCGGGTCTGAAGCCCAGCACGTTGCTCCGAACGACCAAGGAGGGCTATCCGGTCTACGACACGGACGGCGACACGATCATCGCGGTCGACGGACAGCGCTTTTCCTGGTTCGACGCCTCCCCGGCTGGCGTCCCCGACGGGATCCTACGCTACCTGAGATCGCATGCCGGCCAGACCGTGATACTGACCGTCAAGCAGGCGGACGGGTCGGTTGACGAGCGCACGGTCACGCTCCGGGGAGCGGAAGCAGCCGCGACGGAAGGGGCGCTCGGCATCCAGACGGCTGCCTTCCCGCCAGGTGGTGAGACGCTCGAGCGCGACGCGATCAGCGCGATCGGGGTGGGCCTGGATCGTACGGTCAAGGCAAGCACGCTGATCCTGGACGGACTGCGTCAGTTGGTCACGAACCTCTCGAACCCGCCGGTGAGCGGGCCGATCGGCATCGTCCAGACCGTCGGCGTGGTCCGCACCGAGTTCCCGCCGGTCTTCCTCGTCTACCTCATCGCGCTGCTCTCGGCCAACCTCGCGGTGGTCAACGTGCTTCCGTTCCCGCCGATGGACGGTGGCAGGCTGGCGGTGGCAGTGGTCCAGGCGGTGAGCGGCAACCGCGTCAGCCTCGCGGCGGAACGCGCGATCTACCTGACCGGCTTCGTGCTCCTGATGGCGCTGCTCGTCTGGATCAGCTACTTCGACATCATCCGGTCCGGCGGCGCGACATGACCACGGCGAGCCGGCGGGAGGTCCAGGCGGTCGCCGCCACGGGACAGTCGGAGATCCAGCGCGAGCGCCGGGAGCTGCCCGTCGTGGAGGGCGACCCCGCCCACCTCGCAGGGCGACGGGAGACCGCCACGGTGGATGTCGGAGGGGTGAAGCTCGGTTCGCGCCATCCGGTCGTCGTCCAGTCGATGACCAATACGGACACCGCCGACGTGGACGGGACTGCGTTGCAGGTCGCCGCGCTGGCCCACGCCGGCTCGGAGCTGGTGCGGGTGACGGTCAACAACGACGCGGCGGCTGCGGCCGTTCCCGAGATGGTTCGCAAGCTGCGCGACCTGGGCATCGGCGTGCCGGTCGTCGGCGATTTCCACTACAACGGTCATCAGCTGCTGGTCGAGTACCCGGGGATGGCCCGGTCGCTCGCCAAGTACCGCATCAACCCGGGCAATGTCGGCGGCAAACGTCACGACCAGAACTTCGTGACGATCGTGCGTGTCGCCATCGAGAACGACGTTCCCGTCCGGATCGGCGTCAACTGGGGCTCGCTGGACCAGGCGCTGCTGACCCAGCTGATGGACGAGAACGCGGCGGCGACCCTGCCGCGCGACTCGCGCGACGTGATGATCGAGGCGATGCTCCAGTCCGCCCTCCGGTCGGCCGAGCTGGCGGAGAGGACCGGACTCGGTCACGATCGGATCGTCATCAGCGCGAAGGTCTCGAACGTGCGCGATCTGGTCGATGTCTACCGGCTGCTCTCAGCGCGCTGCGACTACCCACTCCACCTCGGGCTGACCGAGGCAGGGATGGGGATGAAGGGCATCGTCGCCTCGACGGCCGGCCTCTCGATCCTGCTCGGGGAGGGTGTCGGCGACACCATCCGTGTGTCGCTGACACCAGCGCCCGGCGGCGATCGCACCGAGGAGGTGCTCGTCGCCCAGCAGGTGCTGCAGTCGCTCGGGCTCCGCTCGTTCATGCCCCAGGTCTCGGCGTGTCCCGGCTGCGGGCGCACGACGAGCACGTTCTTCCAGGAGATGGCGCAGCGGATCCAGGGCTACCTGCGCGACCAGATGCCCGCCTGGGCCGAGTCCCACCCGGGCGTCGAGGAGATGCGGGTCGCCGTCATGGGCTGCGTCGTGAATGGGCCTGGCGAGTCGAAGCACGCCGACATCGGCATCTCGCTACCCGGCACCTTCGAAGAGCCCGTCGCGCCCGTCTTCGTGGACGGCGCCCTGCGTACCACGCTCCGCGGCGAGGGCCTCGTGGAGGAGTTCATCGGCATCCTCGACGACTACGTCGAGCGGCGCTACGGGAGCACGGCCTGAGCGCCGAGCGCCAGCGGGTGATCGGATCCGACCCGAGTCCTTCGCAGGAGTCCATTGCCGGTGTCGAACAGCCAAGCGGAGCTCGCGCCAGGAGGCCCCGAGCTCCGCTGATCTGGTGCACTCCCGTTGCGCCGGCGGACGGCGGCGTCAGCGCCTCAATAGGCGGCGAGCCCGTTCGTCCCGTCGGGAAGATCCGCGACGTGTCCGCGCTCGAAGAGCGAGCCGTCGGGTCGGACGAGCAGGATGGCGATCGCGTCCCGGCCGGACAGCAACACATAGAGGTGCCGGCTCGAGCCGTCGAGCGCGGCGTCGATGGGGCCGGAGCCGTCGCCGGTCGATGCCGTGACCCCGTCAGCATCCAGGAGAGACAGGTCTCCGGACGCTGAGATCCGGTAGCCGGAGACAGTGCCGCTTCCGGTGTTGGTGACATAGGCGTAGCGATCGTCATCGGTGATGACAACCCAGCACGCGGCCGTCTCGGTGGTCGCGACCGAGCCGTCCACCAGATGCAGGCCGCCACTCGGCCCAAAACGATAACTGGACGTCACGCCCGCATCTGGCGCGCCGCCCGCCGCCTCGGACACGACGAGCGTCCCGTTCGACGTGAAGTCGAAACCGAACGGAGTCGCCGTGGCCGATGGACGGGAGTGCGGGGCCCCGGCCGCGTCCGCGGCGTTCAGGTGGTAGATCGTGATCCTGTTGGTCGCTTTCTCGGTGACGACGAGGCGCCGCCCGTTCGGCGAGAACCCGATCTGGGCAGGACCTGTGGCCGGGCCGCTGAGTGGCTCGATCGAGCCGACGATGGGGGTCAGGACTCCGGTCGAGCTTCGTCGGAAGCCCGCGATGTTTCCCTCCCCGCCCGCGTTGAGCACATACACGAGGTGCCCGCGGGCAGTCACGCTGATGGGCATGTCGCCGCCGCTCGGCGCGACCTCCATGAGTGTCAGATGCGCGCCGCGCACCTTGAAGACCGAGACCTCGTCGCTGCCCGGGTTCACGGCATAGAGCCAGCGATCGCCGGCGCCGAGGGTCAGCGCGCCCTGGTTACCGAGGCTGCCGCCGGTCCCGGTCCCGCCCGTGGCGACGCTCCCGGCACGATGGAGTGAGCCATTGGCGGACCGCTCCCAGATCAGGACTCGGTTGCCATCGGGATCGTTCGAAAGCGTGAAGACCGCGCCAGCACGTGTGTCGGCTCCCGCCGCTGCCGGCGCGAGCACCAGGAACGACAGGCATGCGAGCAATGCGACCAGGGATCTGTGACTGCGCATCGATAGCGTCCTCCGTTGGGCCCGACTGGCTGCCGGGATCGGGGACACCTTGACTCCCGTGAGTGACCGTGCCATGGCGCTCGGATGACCGCCGTGCGAAGCTTCGATGACGAGGACACTTCCTTGAGCTGGAGCAGAGCCGCCAGCCGGCGTGATGCTTCGCCACGCGCTCCGCCCGGTGCGAGGGTGGCAGCGCACCCCCGAAGAGCGACGTCAGGGCGTCATGCGGTAGAAGCGAAGCATGTCGAGCTCCGGCTCATCGAGGCGTTCGACGCTCTGGAACCCCGCTTCGGTGCCGAGGCGGCGCACGACGTCGGCGCGCAGCACGGTCCCCGTCGCTGCGGTGGGTCGCACCGTCATGGCCGCCGGCAGGCACGTGAAGATGCTGAACCCGTAGGCGAGTCGCTCCGTCGTGCTCGCCGGGGCCGTGAAGGCATCCTCGGTCTTCTCGTCGGCGACCAACGCGACACCGTCGGGCCGCAACATCCGGCGGACCGAGGCCAGCACGCTGACCGGCTGGGTCATGTCGTGGAGAGCCTCGATGATCACGGCAAGGTCGTACTGGCCAGCCTCGGCGTTGGCGACATCGCTGGTCTTGAAGGTCACCCGATCGCTCAGCCCTGCGTCGTGAGCGTTCCGACGCGCGAGGTCGATCGATGATCGGTCCGGGTCGAAGCCGTCGACGCGCACCTTCGGGTAGGCGCGCCCGATGGCGATCGCGGCCCAGCCGACGCCGCAGGCGACGTCCGCGACGCGTGCTGGAGGGTCTGCGACCAGCCGCTCGTCGATCCCCGCGATCGCCGGCAGCAACTCGGTGCCGAAGGAGCCGACCAGCCAGGGACGGTTGAAGTCGCCCTGCGCCTCGATCATGTCGGGACCATAGTCGGACCAGGCGACGCCGCCGCCGGTTCGGTATGCCTCCATGAGCTTGGGCATCACCTTGGCACAGGCGACGACGGTCCTTGCGAGCGGCGCGATCGAGAAGGGGCTGTCCAGGTCCAAGAGAGGCTCGACGTACGCATCCGGAAGGCGATAGCGCCGCTCCTCCGCCGGCGCCGCGACGTCGTCGACCTCGAGGATCCCCGTCGCGGCCTGTTGCTCCAGCCACTCTCGGGCGTAGCGCTGGTCGATCCGGCCCCAAGCGGCGAGCTCACCAGCGGTCGCCCGACCGCCGCCGTGCAGTGCCCGGTACAGCCCCAGCTGATCGCCGAGGTAGACGGACATGACGTCGAGCATCCCGGTACTCGCCTCGAAGATCCGGCCGACGAATGCATCGGCGGTCCGCTCGGTCTCGGCGCCGTCAGTCTCGGTGCCGTGTGTCTCGGTCGTCATGGCCACCGTCCCTCGATGCGGCTTAACGCCCGGACCCCTTCGAAGGGCGGCGGTCGTTACGGCTGAGGTGATCGTAACGAGTGGAAGAACCAACCGCGTGGCTCAAACGTGGCCGGTGCCCGCGGGCCAGACGATCGGCCGCTCGTCGGCGATCGCGAATGCGTCCCAGTCGTCCCT
>JACDBP010000093.1 GCA_013694835.1 Chloroflexota bacterium | reverse complement strand
GACGAGATCCATGCCGACATCTGCAAGAACGGCGTCGACAAGCGCGGCGTGTTCACCCAGTTCTACGGGACCGAGTCGCTAGACGCCTCGCTCCTGCTGATGCCGCTCGTCCGCTTCCTGCCGCCCGATGACGAACGGATCCGGGCGACGGTCCTGGCCGTAGCCGAGGAGTTGACCGAGGGCGGGCTCGTGCTGCGCTACCGCGTCGAGGAAACCGACGACGGCCTGACGGGCGAAGAGGGCAGCTTCGCGATCTGCTCGTTCTGGCTGGTCTCCGCGCTGGTCGAGATCGGGGAGGTGGCCCGTGCGCGCCGCCTGTGCGAGAGGCTGCTCTCGTTCGCGAGCCCGCTCGGGCTCTACGGCGAGGAGATCGACCCAAGCACGGGCCGGCATCTCGGCAACTTCCCCCAGGCCTTCACCCATCTCGCGCTCATCAACGCCGCGATGCACGTGATCCATGCCGACCACGCCAAGGTCCCCACGTCTGCCGCCACCAGGCGCGATTAGAGGTCGACGGCGCCCCTGACGCAGGTGATGGTGCCGCCGCCGACCCAGATGGTGCCGTCGTCGTCCTGCGAGACGCGCACCCTCCCGGCTCGGCCCAGGGCGGTGCCCTGGCTGGCGACGTAGGGCGCTCGCGCCCGTCCGCTCGAAAGGAGCCAGCCGGCAAGTGAGGCGTTGAGGCTGCCGGTGACCGGGTCCTCGACCGTGGCGCCGTCCTTGGGAAAGAAGGCGCGCACCTCGAAAGCGGCAGGCGAGCCTGGCGGGTAGGGCCCCGCGACGCCGATGTCCATGTCCGCGATGCCCGGGCGGAGATCCAGGACGGCCTGCGCGTCGGCAAGCAGCACCGCGACCCAGCCCGGCCCATTGTCCGCCCACTGCGCGTCCTGGACCTCGTCGCGATCGATGCCCAGGCTCTTGGCGACGCGGGCGACGGTGGCCTCGTCGACAGCGCCCGAGCGGATGAGCGGCGGTGCCGCGAAGGCCAGGCCGTCAGCGGTCCGGCGGATCCGGATGAGACCCGCGCCGCATTCCTGGACGATGACATCGGCCTGGCGCGGCGTGCCGCCCGCCTCGAGCCACGCGTGACAGGAGCCCAGCGTGGGATGGCCCGCGAACGGCAGCTCTGAGCCCGGCGTGAAGATGCGCACTCGGTAGTCGGCGTCGGAAGACTCGGGCGCCAGCAGGAACGTCGTCTCCGACAGGTTCGTCCAGTTGGCGAAGCGCGCCATCTGCTCGGTGCTGAGACCGTCGGCGTCATGGACCACCGCGACCGGATTGCCGCGATACGGCTCCGTGGTGAAGACGTCGACCTGGCGGAAGGGCCGCCACGTGCTCAACGCTCGGCTCGGCTCTGGTTCGCGCGCTCGTTCCGTTGCGCCGCGGCGGCCGTCCTGTCGATGCGTCCTCGGCGCGTCTCGTCGCGCTTGGCGAGAGCGATCCACTCGAGCAGGGCACGCCGCGCCGAGGGTGGGAACGCCTCCCAGTGGGCACGTGCCGGCGCACGCGCATCAAGCGCAGCTTGGAGATCGTGGGGCAGCTCGAGCCGTGCCGCCGCATCGAGGATCGTCCAGCTGCCGTTGGCCTTCGCCCGCTCGATCACGGCGATCCCAGCTGGCGCCATCCGACCGCCGGCCATCAGGCGCTCGACGCGCTCCTTGTTCGGCCGCGCCCAGCCACTGCGAGCGCTACGCGGCGCGAAGTACAGCTTCGTTCGCTGGTCGTCCACCTTGCCTCCCCGGCTGTCCACCCACCCGAAGCAGAGCGCCTCCTCGACGGCGGCCGCGTAGTCGAGATCCGTCAGCCGTCCCGACGACGGACGCCAGCTGACGAGCCAGACGCCAGCCTCCTTGGCGTGGTTGGCCTCGAGCCAGGCGCGCCAGCCATCACGATCTGCCGGGTGGACCACCGGAGCGTCGTCGAACGCACCCATCAATTCCTGGTGCCGACGCCTGCGAACCTGGCAACGAGCCGGTCGAGGGTCTGACCCCAGCCCTCGCGCATCCCGCTCGCGAGCCACTCACGTACGCGATCCTCGGACAGGTGATCGGGTAGCCGGAGGTTGACGACCATCTCGGTCTCGTCGCCGACCTCGTTCAGCGTCACCGTGACGACAGGGCCGTCATCGAGGCGGCCGGGTGAGATCTCCGGCCAACCGTCGAACGCGCCCCAGACGAACACGAGCTTCTCTCCCGGCACGATCTCGCGATAGACGCCGCCAGTGAAGTACTCGGTGCTTTCGTTCACGATCATCTGCTGCTTCCAGACGCCGCCGACGCGCAGGTCGAGCTCGATCGGTTCACGCGGAGGCGCGACGTCGCCGAAGAACCACTGCAGGTGCTCCGGGTCCGTCCACGCCTGGAAGACGAGCTCGCAGGGGGCGCGAGCAGTCGTGTGAGGGTGAAAGTCCACTTCAGATCGATCACGTCAGCCATGGTCGTCTCCTCCTGGATTGCCGGGTCCTGCGTTGTCGGCCCTGCCGCCTTGTGCCGAGCTGGTGGCTTCTCCTGCCTGGCTGGCTTCCTCTGCCTGGCTGGCGGCATCGCTTGCTTCTTCGAATCCTCGACCGGCCCCGTCGGGATCGCGGAACGCCGCACCCGGTGGGCGACCATCTGCTGCAGGTGCACTTCGAGGCGGTCGAAGCTGCTCTCGAAGAACCTGCGGTACGGTGCCATCCAGGCGTCCGCCGTCCGCAGCTGCGCCACCTCGAGCCGGCACGGCCGCCACTGCGCCGAGCGCCCCTTGCTGACCAGACCTGCACTCTCCAGCACCTTCAGATGTCGTGACACCGAAGGAAGGCTCATCGGAAACGGGGCGGCCAGCTCGTTGACGGTCGCCTCGCCTTCGGCCAGCCGCGCCAGGATCGACCGCCGTGTCGGATCGGCGAGGGCCGAGAACGTCGCACTCAGCGCATCCGTCATACTTAGCCTCCTTGCTAATTAGCACCTGCTGAATACAACCACGGGGCTCGTGCCGCGTCAACTCCCGATGTCAGAAACCGCGTCAGCGGCG
>JACDBP010000083.1 GCA_013694835.1 Chloroflexota bacterium | reverse complement strand
GATGAACATCCATGACCAGAGGATGGGCAGCGGCGTGTCGGCGTGGAGCTGCGTGAGCAGCAACATCCCGATCGCCATCACCGCCAGCGAGCCCGACAGCAGCCATTTGTAACGACCGGTCCGGCTGATGATCGCACCCGACGCGATGGAGCTGAAGATCAGGCCCGCGAGCAGTGCCAGCGACTGGAGTCCCGACTCCGTCGGGCTGATGCCGCGGACCACCTGGAACCAGCGCGGCAGGAAGACGATCGCGCCGAAGAACCCGAAGCTCGCCAGGAAGGTGGCGGCCAGCGAGACCGAATAGACGCGGTTTCGGAACAGCGCCGGCGGCACGATCGGCTCCTTCGCGTGCGACTCGACCCAGAGGAAGACTGCGCCGAGAAGCAGCCCGATGGCGATGGCGCCCCCGACGATCGGATCCGTCCAGTCGTACGGCCTGCCCGTTGCCGGATCCGCGACGCCCTTGTACGTAAGCCCCACGAGGAGCGCGCTGATAGCGATCGTGAACACGAACGCGCCGAGATAGTCGAGATGGTGGCGAGTGCCCTGTCGCCTGGTGGTGGGCAGCAGTCGCCAGATCACGAACAGGGCGACGATGCCGATCGGCAGGTTGACGTAGAAGATCCAGTGCCAAGAGAGGTTATCCGTCAGCCAGCCGCCGAGCAGCGGCCCGACGATCGAGGAGATCCCGAACACCGCGCCGAAGAGCCCCTGGTACTTGCCCCGTTCGGCAGGCGTGAACATGTCGGCGATGACCGCCAGCGCGATGGGGAAGAGCGCCCCGGCGCCCAGACCCTGGATGCCGCGGAACAGGATCAGCTGCTCCATCGAGCCGGAGAGACCCGAGAGCGCCGATCCCACGAGGAAGAGCGTCACACCGATCATCAGCAGCGGCTTCCGACCGTAGAGGTCCGAGAGCTTGCCGTAGAACGGGCCGGTGATGGTGCTCGTCAGGAGGTAGATCGTGATCGACCATACGTAGAGCTCGTTGGTCGCGTTCAGGTCCGTGGTGATGCGCGGCAGCGCCACACCCACGATCGTCTGATCGAGCGCGGCGAGGAACAGCGCCAGCAGGACGGCCCCGAGGATCTGGAACTTGGCGCGCGGGCTGAGCCCGAGTGCGGGATCTTCCTCGATGGCCGATCGAGTGGCGGGCGGCGGCAGAGCTTCCATTGGTCGGGCGTTTCTCCTTGCGAGGGGCGGGGTCAATGCGTCCTGGAACCGACCGCCGTAGTCGGCTGGGCGGTGCGATTCGGGTGGGTCTGGGTGTGTTCGTGATCGACAGCTTCGAGACGACCCTCGGCGTGGAGCCGCTGGGCTGTCCGGCGGAGCGCGCGGAATGCCGCGAGACAGGTCGCCTGCTCGGCTGGAGGCATCGCCTCGAGGATCACGGCGAGATGCTTCTGGCGCGTGGCATCGGCCTCCTGGACCGTGGTCCGGCCGGCGGACGTGATGCCCACCAGGACGACACGCCGATCGGGATCGTCCCGCAAGCGCTCCACGAGGCCGCGCTCCTCCATCCTGCCGACGATCCCTGTCAGATTCGGCAGCGACGCGTCCAGCAGGTCCGCGAGCCGGCTCATCGGGACAGGTCCCTCGTTCTCCAGCAGCATGAGGACATGCAGGTTCGTATTGCTGACCGCCCGCAGACACCCATGACGAGCCATGGCCTGGCGCTGCTGTGCCATCAGCGGCGCGAGCTCGGCAAGGATGGCGGCGACAGTGGGTGAGCGTTCTGACACGCGATGATTATGTAGCAATGAACTATTCTGTCAAGTGTAACCATTCAGCCATGCTGAAGTGCCGCCGGTCAGCGACCGGCGGCTGGAGGGCCCCTTGCGCTTCGCCCTGATGACCGAGCCCCAGCAGGGACTCAGCTACGAGGAGATCCTTGCGCTCGCGCGGACGGCGGAGGAGGAGGGCTTCGAGGCTTACTTCCGGTCCGACCACTACGCGAGCTTTCCCGGCGATGCCGGTCTGCCGACCACGGATACGTGGACGACGCTCGCCGGCCTGGCCCGCGAGACCTCTCGCATCCACCTTGGATCGCTCGTCTCACCCGTCACGTTCCGACTCCCGGGCTCGTTCGCCAAGACCGTCGCCACCGTCGACGCGATGAGTGGCGGCGGCCGCATCGAGTTGGGCGTCGGGATCGGCTGGAACGAGCTCGAGCATCAACAGCTGGGGCTGCCGTTCCCGCCGGTCGGCAAGAGGTTCGAGATGCTGGAGGAGCAGCTCGAGTTGTTCCGTGGCTTCTGGCAGGAACCGGACGGCTGGAACCACGAGGGGCGTCACTGGCAGGTGACAGGCAGCAGGTTCGCACCGCGCCCGCTTCATGGCGACGGCCGGCCGGGTCCCTACCTGATCCTCGGCGGCAACGGCAAGCCGAGGGCCCTCGCTCTGACGGCGCGCTACGCCGACGAATACAACCTCTCATCAGCCCGGCCCGGGTCGTGGGCCGAGCCGGCAGAGGGGCTCAAGCGAGCGTGCCAGGAGATCGGTCGCGATCCGGATGAGATCGTCCGCTCAGCGATGACCGGTGTGCTGGTGGCAGCGAACGACGCCGAGCTGCACGACCGGGTGCGCGAGCTGCTGGTGATGTTCGGCGGCGCCGATGAGGAGACGGAGCACTGGCTGGAGGAGCGGCGGTCGCGCTGGATCATCGGCACTCCCGAGCAGGCGCTCGAGCGCATCGCCCAGTTCGAGGCCGGCGGCGTGCAGCGCCTGATGCTCCAGGACTTCCTGCCGCGCGACCTGGAAATGGTCCGCTTCATCGGCCGGGAGATCCTGCCTCGGCGGTGACTCGCGTCCCGGGTGGCTCAGGGGGCCGTCGGCAGTTGGTCGGTGCCTGCCGATGCTTCAACCGACCCGGCCGCCTCGGCGGATGGGCCAGTAGCGCAGCCACGGACGCCCCACGATCGTGGCTGGGTCGACGGCGCCGAAGGTCCGCGAGTCGGTCGACGCGGCCGGAGAGTCTCCCCGCACGTCCAGGCGGCCGTCGGGGTCGACAGCCCACACGCGCTTCACCAGCCAGCGCTCGGTCAGGCGCGGATCGGGGACGACCACCAGATCGCCCGCTGCGGGCCTCCCCTGGTCGAACCCGTGGGGGTCTACGAGCAGCCAGTCACCGGGGCGGAGCGCGGGCAGCATCGACCCGCCCTCGACCGCCATCCGCCAGTCCCAGGAGCGACGGACCCGGCGGATCGCGGTGCCGCCGGGAGCGCGCACCAGAACGGCCGCGCCGGCGAGTGCCAGCGCGGCCGCGCCCCGGTTCCGATGCCCCAACGCAGGGGGCGCCGTATACGGTCGAGGTGTCGGACTAGCCCTTGACGGCGCTCGCAGCGACGTCCGACGCCGCACCGCCGACAGGCTCCAGCTGCTGCATCCGGGTCGCGGTCGAGCCACCCGTCTCGCGCCACATGTGGTCGATCCTGTCGATCAGGTCGAGCAGCTTCTGCGCCTCGTTGATGTCGACCGTCTGCTTGACCTTGGAACCCTGCTTGGAGGCCTTCCAGCAGGTCTCGTGGAGGTCCGCGAACTTCTCGACGTGCTCCGGCTTGAAGTAGTCGTGCCACATCACGTCGATGTGATGCTTCGCCAGATCCGCGCGCTCCTCCTTGACGACGATGCACCGGGCGCGGAAGAGCTCGTCGCTCGAATCGTTGTACTTCTGGATGATCTTGTAGCAGGACTCGGCTTCGATCCGGGCCTGCTGGGGGTCGTACACCCCGCACGGGATGTCACAGTGGGCATGGACGGTGCGGCGGGGAGCGAGTGCCCCGATGAGGCGGGTCAGCATCGTTTCGCGACTCCTTGCAACGTTCGTTGGCCAACGCGGGCCGTGAGCTGCGGGGGATGGCTCGGAACGGCGCCGTTTCCCGCCCGGTCATTCTGCGCCGAGTGCCCTCCGGGTGCATCCCAGATGACGTTCGTTCGCCTGTCACGCGCGGGGCCATGTCCTCACCGGGCACCCCGCCCGCCCATAATCCCGTGATGCGGATCTCAGCCAAGGCCGACTACGCCCTCCGCGCCGCCGCTGAGCTCGCCGCCCACTGGGGCCCCGAGCACGGCCCGCTGAAAGGCGAGCGCCTGGCGGAAGCACAGGAGATCCCGCGCAAGTTCCTGGAGAACATCCTCATCGAGCTGAAGCGCGCCGGCCTGGTCCGAAGCGTGCGCGGCGCCGTTGGCGGGTACCAGCTGGTCTACCCGCCCGATGAGATCAGCCTGGCGGACATCATCCGCGCCGTCGAGGGGCCGCTGGCGAACGTTCGCGATGTGCGACCCGACGAGCTGCAGTACCGGGGGTCGGCGACGCACCTCAAGGAGGTTTTCATCGCGGTCAGGGCGAGCCTCCGTGCGGTGCTGGAGCAGGTCACCCTCGCCGACCTGGTGAGCGGCAAGCTGCCGACGGAGGTCGCGAAGCTGGCCGCGGACCCGGATGCGTGGATCCCGCACCTGGCCTCGTTCGGCTGGGTCTCGCCCCGCATCGCGGGTCACACCGGCGGCCGAAGCGACCCCTGATCCGCAGGGCGCCCAGCGTCCGTTCGCTCGGGCCGACCGCCGCACAGCATGGC
>JACDBP010000082.1 GCA_013694835.1 Chloroflexota bacterium | reverse complement strand
CGGACAGCGCTCGGCCGGGCGGCCGCGGGGCTCCACGCGCTCAGCCCGTTCGCGACCCTGGAACGGGGGTACGCGATCGTCCGCGGGCCGGATGGGGAGGTCGTCCGCGAAGCAACCGCGCGACGGCCGGGTGACGCACTGGTGGTGACCGTGGCAAGGGGCGAGCTCGACGCCCGCGTCGAGGCCGTGCGAGACTCCGGCGCATGACCGATCGCCTGGATGCATCGCTCTCCGGAGCCCCGGACGCGGACTTCGATGGGAACCCGGACGCGGACTTCGACGATGGCCCGGCCGGGGCGGCTGACGGGGTCCCGGCCGGGTCGGCTGGCGACATCCCGCGCGGGTTGGCTGACCGTGGCGAGGCCCGGGTCGCGAGCCCGCGCGCGACCGTGCCCGATGTTGCCGAGGTGGCCAGCCTCGCCTTCGACCAGGCGCTCGCCGAGCTGCAGAGCGTGGTCCAGCGCCTCGAGACCGGCGGTCTGCCACTCGAGGAGTCCATCGCCATGTATGAACGTGGCGTCGCCCTGCACGAACACTGCGCGAGGTTGCTGACCGACGCCGAGTTGCGCGTCCAGCGCTTGGTCGAGCAGGCGGGCGGCGCCCTCCGCGCCCTCGACTTCGATCCCGACGACGGCACGGAAGGCTGACCCCTCGGGGTCCGGCCACGCCCGGCCGCGTATCTCACGCCCGTTCTAGTGGTTTCCGACGCGCCGGCTTCGCCAGTGAAGTCCCGGGTGTGCGGCGGTGAAGCCATGTGACCGAGGCTTCCTCGATGCCATACGCGAGCGAGCAGCGGATCGAGGCGCTCGGCTCGGCCGCCGGACGGTCGACGTGCTGTGTGAGGAGCCCGGCGGCAACGTCGGCTCGTCGCGAATGTCCACGTGGTGGCCACGGCCCAGCCCGGCGCTGCCCCCCGGCCACATCCGCTGCGCGGCCCGGCGCCCGGCGGCAGTAGAATCAAGCGGAAACCATCCCTGGGGCGCGCTGGGCCGTAACACTTGACGGACGCTCGCCCGTCACGGCCGCGAGACGAGATAAGGTCCAGGCGGCAACGGCACCGCACGGCCACGATCTGCGAACCGCACAGCCCCGAGCCACCCCAAAGCACGGAGCCACGACCACGTGTCGATCCTCGCCTCGCTCGACGGTCCGGCGGACCTGCGAACACTGACGCCGCAGGAGATCCGTCGCGTCTGTGCGGAGATCCGGGCGACGATCATCGAGACGGTCGCGACCACCGGCGGCCACCTGGGCAGCTCGCTCGGTGTCGTGGAGCTCACCGTGGCGCTGCACCGACTGATGCACAGCCCGACGGACCACATCGTGTGGGACACGGGCCACCAGGCGTACCCGCACAAGCTGCTGACCGGCAGGCTGGAGCGATTCGGGACGCTTCGCCAGCTCGGCGGTGTCGGTGGCTTCCCGAGACGCAGCGAGAGCCCCCACGACGTGATGGACGGCGGCCACGCGGGCACTGGCCTCAGCATCGCTGCGGGTCTGGCGCTGGCGAGGGACCTTAAGGGCACGGACGAGCAGATCGCGGTCGTCGTTGGTGACGCGGCGCTGATGAGCGGCCTCGCCCTCGAGGCGCTCAACGACATCGGCCAGCGCCAGATCCGGATGCTGATCGTGCTCAACGACAACGAGATGAGCATCTCGCCGACCGTCGGGGCCTTCAGCAAGTACCTCAGCCGGATCAAGCTCAGCCGGACCTGGCGCGGCTCGAGACGGACCTATGACGATCTCGTCTCGCGCCTGCCCCTCGTGGGCACGACGGCCCTCGAGCTGTCGCGCCGGCTCCGGAAGTCGGTGGTGACCTTCGCGCAGCCGGGCCAGCTGTTCGAGGACCTGGGCATCACCTATGTCGGCCCGGTCCCCGGTCACGACCTCAAGGCGCTCGACTTCACGCTCCGCCGCGCGCTCGACCAGCTCGAGGGGCCGGTGATCGTCCACGTGCGGACCCGCAAGGGCCGCGGCTACCGACCCGCAGAGGCGGACGCGATCGGCTTCCATGGGGCGGCGCTACCACCCATGACGCTGGTCCCGGCCGTCCCGACCACGCCGCTCAACGGTGCCGCCAGCGACGGGGACGCTACCCCATCGAACGCTCAGGCCGCCGCCGCTCGCAAGAAGCCGCCCAATTACACGGCCGTTCTCGCCGGTGAGTTGGTGCGGATCGGGACCGAGGACCCGCGCGTGGTCGCGATCACGGCCGGCATGCCCACCGGCACGGGCCTGAACCGGTTCGGGGCGGCATTCCCGGACCGGATGTACGACGTCGGGATCGCCGAGCAGCATGCTCTCACCTTCGCCACGGGCCTCGCCCTCGGCGGCCTGCGACCGTTCGTGGCGATCTACTCCACGTTCCTCCAGCGCGCCTTCGACCAGCTCGTCCACGACGTCTGTCAGAACGACCAGCCCGTCGTCATCGGCGTCGATCGGGCCGGCCTCGTGGGCGAGGACGGCACGAGCCACCAGGGCATGTTCTCGATCCCCGCCCAGCGGCAACTGCCGAACCTCGTCATCGCCTCACCCAAGGACGAGCAGGAGCTGCGCAGACTCCTGCGCACGGGCTTCAGCCAGGACCATCCGTTCGCTCTGCACTACCCACGCGACCCGGGGTTCGACCTGCCTGAGGTCGAGCCGACGCCGATCCCGGTGGGCCAGGGCGAGGCGCTCCTCGATGGCACGGACGTGCTGCTCATCGGCTTCGGGCCGATCGTCGCCCGGGCGATCGAGACGGCTGATCGCCTGGCTGCCGCGGGCTGGTCCGTAGGCGTCATCAACGCCCGCTGGGCAAAGCCGCTTGACCGAAAGCTGATCACCGAGAAGAGCCGTGGGAAGCGCTTGGTGGTCACCCTTGAGGAGAGTGTCGTCGATGGCGGGTTCGGGTCCGCCGTGCTCGAGGCGCTCGAGGATGAGGGGCGCACCGATGCCGCCGTGCGGGCCATACCGGTCAAGCGGATCGGCCTGCCGAGTGACCGGTTCGTCGACCATGGCTCGGTCACCGACCTGCGGCGCATGACGCGCCTCGACGCGGCAGGCATCGAGGCACAGGTCCTCGAGACCATTGCCGAGCTCGGCCTGGAGCCCGCGGCGTCCAGCGGTCGCGGCCGGTTCGAGGCCCGGACCGCCTGAACCCTCCGAGAAAGCCCGCCCGGATCCGGCTGGACCAGCTGCTGCTCGAGCGCGGGCTCGCTGAAACCCGCTCCCGCGCCCAGGCCCTGTTGCTTGCCGGCCGCGTGCGGGTCGGTGAGGGCGACGGCGCAAGGCTCGATCGGAAGCCAGGCGACCTGGTCGACCCGGCGATGGTGCTGACGCTGGTCGAACAGGCGAGCTACGTCTCGCGGGGCGGGCACAAGCTCGTCGGGGCGCTCGACCGCTTCGGGGTGGACCCGACCGGTCGCATCTGCCTCGATGTGGGTGCATCCACCGGCGGCTTTACCGACGTGCTGTTGCGACGCGGCGCGACGCGCGTCTATGCTCTCGATGTGGGGCGCGGGCAGCTGGCGGAGTCACTCCGCGTCGACCCTCGCGTGGTGTCCATGGAGCGCACGCATGCCCGGCGACTGGATCCCGACGAGCCCGACCCGATCGTCCTGCCCGAGAACGTGTCCCTCGCCGTGATCGACGTCTCGTTCATCTCCCTGACGCGGATCCTCGCAGGCGTGCGGGCGCAGGTCGAGTCCGATGGCGACATCGTCGCGCTGGTGAAGCCGCAGTTCGAGGCCGGCAAGGCGCAGGTGCCGAAGGGTGTCGTCCGCGACGAGCTGGTCCGCCGCGAGGCCGTGGAGCGGGTACGGGCGTACGCCTCGACCATCGAGCTGGACGTGCTCGACGAGGTCGAGTCCCCGCTGGTCGGTCCCTCGGGCAACCACGAGTACTTCCTGCACCTGGGGCGGCCCGGCGATAGCGGGCCGACGGCGGCCTACCGGGCGAGACGTCGATGAAGCGGATCGGCTTCGCCTACAACCCCACGAACGAGGGTGCCCTGGAGCTTCGCGAGCGAGCGGTCGGCTGGTGCCGTGTCCGCGGGATCGACGGATGGGCTCATGCCTCCGGCGAGTACGCGACGCTGCTGGACGAGCTGCGCGACTCCGACGTCCTGGTCGTTCTCGGTGGTGACGGCACGTTCCTGCGTGCGGCACGCGCGGTGGCCGCGGTCGACGTGCCCATCCTGGGCGTCAACTCCGGCAAGGTCGGTTTCCTGTCGCGTTCGGAGCCGCACCTGCTGGAGGACACGCTCGAGATGCTCGTTCGTGGCGACTGGGGCCTCGAGCCGCGGATGGTGCTGGAGGCGTCGCTGCGGCCCGGAGGCAGCGACGATGGCGGCGAGCCGCATGTGGCGTTGAACGACGCCGCCGTCGTTCGCGGTGCCTCGGCGCGCGTGGTGCGGCTGGAGGTCGTCATCGAGGGCTCGCACCTCGCCACGTACACGGCCGACGGCGTGGTCGTCTCGACGCCGACCGGGTCCACGGGCTATTCGTTCAGCGCCGGCGGACCGATCCTCGACCCGACCAGCCGCAACCTGATCGTGACGCCGGTCGCAGCGTATCTCTCGGCGATCCGTTCGATCGTCGTCAATCCTGAGCACAGCGTGCTCGTTCGGGTGGTCGAGGCGCACGATGTGCTGGTGAGCATCGACGGACGCGAGGACTACCCGCTGGCGGTGGGCGATGCCGTCCATGTCCGGGCTCGCGAGAAGCCGATCCACTTCGTGGAACCGCATGGTGGCCTCGCGTTCTGGGAGCTGCTCCGCCGCAAGGCCGAGCTGCTGCCAACCTGACCCGATGACAGGGGCGCGGATCCGATGCCCCTGGTCCTGACGGACACTGGTTCCGCGCTCATCGAGCGGGTGCGAGTCCGATCCGGCGACGCCCGCGTGCTGGGGAGTCGTGCCGCCGCCGCCCCCGGCGTGTGGAGC
>JACDBP010000063.1 GCA_013694835.1 Chloroflexota bacterium | reverse complement strand
CCCCGTAGATCACGACAGACAGGACGAGGCCGGCGATGGTGATCGACGGAGCGTCCAGCGGCAGATTGTCGATCGCCCACTGCCCGCCGACCATGCCCAGCCAGAACTGGGCGCTGACGTAGAGCGTATTGCCGATGATGTAGCCCATCACGAACGGCACCAGCGGAACGTGAGCGAGACCGGCGGCCGGAACGACGATGCCGCGCGGCCCGGGGATCATCCTGCCGAGTCCCACCGCCAGACCTCCCCGGCGCCGCATGAACTCCACCGCACGATCGATGTAGCGCTGCTCGATGCCGATGTACCGGAGATAGCGCAGGATCCACCCCTTCACGCCGTGGCGGATCAGCAGGAACTGGCCGGTCGATCCCAGGATCGAGGCGACCACGATCGCGCCGAGCGCGGGGATCGGCTGGAAGTCGCCACGCACCGCCAGCAGCCCGCTGCCGATGACGACGATCGCCGTCGGTGGCGGCAGGGGCACGCCGAGCTCCTTGACCAGCACGAGCAGGAACAGCGCGACGACGCCGAGGGGGATGGACTCCACGCGGCGATGGTACGGCGGCTTCCCCCGACGGGGCGATCGGCCACGCAGTGACCATTCGCGACCGATGGCCAGCAGCACGACTGCGTGCCGCTGCTCCGTCCAGGTTCCTGTCGCCTGCCTCCTTCCGGCGACGTAAGGACGCCTCCCCGACCGGTATTCCTGCCATACGCGGGTCGCCCACGTGGACGCGGTGGCAGGAACTCGCTCAGAGACGGCCTCGACAGCGCCCAGGGTTGCAGGGAGTCGACATCTGTCATGAAGGTCCCGTGCTTCTATCATGGCTGCGCGGCCACCCCCCGCGGCGGCCGAGCCGCCCCGATGCAGTCCTTCCATGGTGCCGAAGACAGGGTCCACCCATGCCCGAACCCGCCCAGCATCCCGACACGAAGCCAGGACCGTCGCATCCCGCCGAACGAACCGACTCCCGCGTCGCCGTCGTCGGCCTGGGGTACGTCGGACTGCCGCTCGCGATCTCCTTCGTTGAGGCCGGCCTGCGGGTCGATGCCATCGACATCGATGCCGGGCGCGTCGCCTCGCTCGGGCAGGGTCGGTCGCACATCGACGATGTCAGCGACGAGATGCTTGCCGGTGCGCTGCAGCACGGCCTGCAGATCCACGCCGCGGACGCGGCACCGCTCGCCGAGGCGGATGCCGTGTTCGTCTGCGTGCCCACCCCGATCGACAGCGCCCGCGAGCCGGACCTGGGGCCTGTGCTGAGCGCCGCGGGGCTCCTTTCCCGCCAGCTCCGGAAGGGTCAGCTGGTGGTGCTCCAGTCGACGACCTATCCAGGCACCACGCGCGGAGTCTTCGCCGAGCGCCTCGAGTCCAGCGGTCTCCGGGCCGGCGCCGACTTTGACCTTGCCTTCGCCCCTGAACGTGTCAATCCGGGCGACCCGGCAAGCCATCGCGACAGCGTGCCGCGGCTGGTCGGCGGCTCCACACCCGAGGCGACGGCGCGCGCCGCGAGGCTCCTGCGTCGCATCGCGGCCACCGTCCACGAGCTCTCCACCCCGGACGCGGCGGAGCTGGCGAAGCTGCTCGAGAACGTCTTCCGCAACGTGAACATCGCGCTCGTCAACCAGCTGGCGCTGCTCTGCGAGCGGATGGGCCTCGACGTCTGGGAGATCGTCGACGCGGCTGCGACAAAGCCCTTCGGGTTCATGCCCTTCCGCCCCGGACCGGGTGTCGGCGGGCACTGCATCCCGGTCGATCCCTACTACCTCTCGTGGCGGGCGCGTGCCTTCGACTTCACCGACCGCTTCATCGAGCTGGCGGGCGACATCAACCTGGGCATGCCACGCCACGTGGTCGACCTGGTCGGCGAGGCGCTCAACGATCGTGGCCGACCAGTGAAGGGGGCCGTCGTGGGCGTCGTGGGAGTCGCCTTCAAGGCGAACGTCCGAGATGCCCGCAACTCACCGGCGGAGGACATCATCGCCGGCCTCCGGGCGCGCGGCGCCGAGGTGCTGTACCACGACCCGCACGTGCCCTCGTTCCGCGACGCGAGCGGCACAGCCCTTGAGTCCGTGCCCATGGACGAGTTGCTGGAGCGGGCCGAGGTGGCCGTCGTCACCGCGGTCCATCGGGCCGTCGACTGGGACGCGTTCTACCGGCGTGCGGCGCTGGTGGTCGACACGGTCAACTCGTCGAACGGGCGGCAGGTCGGCCCCCGGCAGGTCCTCCGCCTCGGTGCCGGCTGGAGCTGACGAGCCGCGCGTACAGCTCGAGCAGGCGCCCTTCCTGCGTCGACCAGGCGTAGGTCTCGCGGTGGGCGCGGACGCATCGCTCCACCATGGCGGCGCGTTCCCTGGGCGAGGCGAGGAGAACCGTCCGCATCCCGCCGGAGATCGAGGCGACCGACGCCGGATCCACCAGCACGCCACAGCCGGTCTCGCGGACGATGCCGCTGATGCCGGGCAGATCGCTGGCGACGACCGGCACGCCCGCGGCCATCGCCTCGAAGAGCTTGTTGGGCGTCGTGGACCGATGATTGGGCGTCGTGTCCTGGATGGGCATCACGGCCACGTCCGCGGACGCGACCCACGGGAGGAGTTCCGCTGACGGCACGGCATCCAGAAGGAACACGCGACCCCGGTAACGGGGGCTTTCGACATCGCGTGCCAGATCGTCGCGCCATGGCCCGTACCCCAGCAGGACCAGCGCGGTATCCGGCACCTCCAGCACGGCTTCCATCGACTCGCGGATGCCGCGTTCCCGCATCAGGCCGCCGTGATAGAGCGCGATGCGAGTCGAAGAGGGCAGGCCGAGCCGCTCCCTGAAGCGATCCGGTCGGGGGCTCGGCACCTCCCAGCGCTCGGGGACGTTGTAGATGACGGTCGGGCGGGCGACTCGAAGCTGCTCCCGCAGCATCTCGGCATACGCGTCGTTGGCCGTCAGGATCGCATCGCAACGGTGTGCCCAGCGACGCTCGATCTTCGCAAGCGGCTCGCGGACGCGCGACGGGACCCTGGCGAGCTCCCCGG
>JACDBP010000060.1 GCA_013694835.1 Chloroflexota bacterium | reverse complement strand
GCCCGCGCCCTCGCCGAGTTCCTGTTCGACGACGAGCAGGCGATGACCCGCATCGACATGAGCGAGTACATGGAGAAGTTCTCGGTCTCGCGGCTCATCGGCGCTCCACCGGGCTACGTCGGCTACGACGAGGGTGGCCAGCTCACCGAGGCGGTCCGCCGGCGGCCGTACCAGGTGATCCTGCTCGATGAGATCGAGAAGGCACACCCGGATGTCTTCAACGTGCTGCTGCAGGTTCTCGACGACGGCCGGCTGACAGACAGCCAGGGCCGCACGGTCAACTTCAAGGACACCGTGCTGATCATGACCAGCAACGTCGGCTCGCAGGTCATCGGGCAGTTCGCGGGCGACCGCGACGACACCGGCTACGAGCGGATGAAGGCACAGGTGATGGATTCATTGCGGCTGGCGTTCCGGCCGGAGTTCCTGAACCGGATCGACGAGGTGATCGTCTTCCACTCGCTGACCGAGCGTGAGCTGGCATCGATCGTCGACCTGCTCGTGGCCGATCTCCAGCGCCGGCTCATCGAGCATGACCTGACGCTGGAGCTGACGCCGGCTGCGCGCAGGCTCATCGCCACCGAGGGCCACGATCCTGCGTTCGGAGCGCGGCCGCTGAAGCGGTCGATCCAGCGGCTGGTGGAGAACCCGCTGGCGAGGGTCCTGCTGGAGGGCCGGTTCGCGGCCGGCGCGGCCATCGTCGCCGACGCTGACCCGGGAAGCGGCACGCTCCTCTTCCGGTCCGGTGAGGAGACGGTCGTCGTCGACGCCGGCGACAGGCGGGATGCTCGCGGAGCCGGCGCCCGAACGGCGCAGGATCCGGGCGAGGCCGTGATCGCCGGGTCGCCCGGCTCACGCCGCACGAGAGACGACGACGGCGGGCTGCTCAACTAGGTGGGGGAGCGTCGGAGCCGCTCCTACGTCGATGCCCGACTGACACCCGACGGGCAGGTCAGGCCCGTCCATCCCGTCGCGGCCGGTGGTGCCGACGGCACCGGCGTGGCCCGGGATCGCGCCGCGGGCAGCGACCCTGTGCTCGTGGACGCGATCCGCGAGGAGCTGGCAGCGGCAGGTGGACGCCTCACCTTTGCCCGGTTCATGGAGCTTGCGCTGTATCACCCGGAGCGTGGCTACTACACGACGGACGCCGAGCGCCCGACGCGCAGCGGTGACTTCCTGACCGCCCCGGAGGTCCACCCCATGTTCGGGCAGCTGCTGGCGCGGCAGCTCGACGAGATGTGGCGGCACCTCGGGCAGCCCGACCCGTTCATCCTCCGCGAGCACGGTGCGGGGCGCGGCGTGCTGGGCGAGGCGATCCTTGCCGGGCTGGCGGCCGAAGGGTCAGGGCTCTCCGAGACCATCCGCTACGAGCCGGTGGACCTGCCGCAGCGCACCGAAGCGGCACGAGCGCGCGTCCAGGCGGCCGGCTTCGAACGGACGATGCCCCACGAAGGGGCCGGGGCGCAGCCAAGCGGCACGATCACGGGCTGCATCCTCGCCAACGAGCTGCTCGATGCACTGCCGGTCCATCGGCTGGGCATGCTGGATGGCAGTCTCGTCGAGTGGTTCGTGGTCTGGCGCGATGGTTGGTTCGGCGAGGCGCCCGGCCCACCTTCGGATAGCGCGGTCGCGAGCCACCTCGAGCGTGCCGGCGTGACGCTCCGCGAGGGCCAGCGGGCTGAAGTCTCGCCCGCAGCCGCGACCTGGATCAGCGAGGCCGCAGCGAGCCTTGAGCGCGGCTACGTCGTGCTCATCGATTACGGCTACCCGGCGGCGCAGCTGTACGGGGAGCGGCGGCACCGCGGCACCCTGCGCGCATTCCGCGGCCACCACGTCTCCGACGACCCGTTCCGCGCCGTAGGGGCACAGGACCTGACGGCGCACGTCGACCTGACGACCGCGGAACGGGTCGCCCGGGACGCCGGGCTGACCCTCCTCGGCAGCACGACCCAGGCGGAGTTCCTGCTCGGCCTGGGCCTGGGCGATCTGCTCGGCGCCGCGCAGCAGGCGACCGTCGCGGGCCTGCCGACGCTGCTCGCGGCCCGCACCGCCGCCGCCCGCTTCATCGACCCGGGTGCCCTGGGCGGGTTCGCTGTGCTCATCTTCGGTCGTGGGGTGGCCACCGAGCGGCCCCTTCGCGGCCTGGCTTTCCGCGTTCCGCGTCCCGACTGACCATGGGATCGCCGTCAGCCATGCGCTTCGACGTCGTTCGCGAAAGGCTCCGGTCGCTGCTCGCCGTACTGCCCGACGGGCCGCGCGAGCTGACACCGCTCCTGGTGGCATCGGGCGGCGCCGCGGTGCCACGAGGCATCAACGAGTGGAGCTCCGGTCCGCGCGACGGCGCCGCGCTGGTGCTGCTCTACCCGAACGACACTGGCGAGACCCACGTGCTGCTCACCGAGCGTACGACCGGCGACTTCCGCCACTCCGGTGAGGTGAGCTTTCCCGGCGGGGCGGTCGACGCGGACGATGCGACGTTCGAGGGCGCGGCACTCCGCGAGGCACGGGAGGAGGTCGCGCTCGACGCCGTAGCGGCCGGTGTCGAGGTCATCGGACGGCTCAGCGTGGTGGAGATCCGCGTGTCGGGGTTCCGGCTCCACCCGGTGCTTGCGCTTGCCGGGCTAGCGCCGCGGAACCTGGTGCCGGACCCGCGGGAGGTGGCCGCGATCCTGGAGGTCCCGGTCCGCCACTTCCTGCCGGGCACCCCCATCGAGCTGGTCGATGCCGAGCGCGGTGGTGTCCATCTCAGGTACGGCGCCTTTTCATGGGGCGACTACCGCATCTGGGGAGCCACGGCCAAGGTCCTGGGCCAGCTCGGCGCGCTGCTCAGCGTGGATCGGGTCTGACGAGCTACCACGGCTCGCCTTCGGTCTCGTCGTGATCCTCCCGAGGTCGGTCGCGCTCGGCGAGCCGGCCCTCGGCCCGGGTCGGGGCCGCGCCAGCCGGGCCGAATGTCCCCGACCCCGGGTCGTCGGTAGCGCGGGTGGGGCCGACGCCACCGCTTGGTGCCGCCGCTGTCGCAG
>JACDBP010000056.1 GCA_013694835.1 Chloroflexota bacterium | reverse complement strand
GCAGCATACATCGCCCGCCGCTCGTGAAGGAGGGTGGCTTCTCGCGAGCGGGTAACGCGCTCGGCCTGAGCCAGCCCGCGATCTCGCACCAGTTGAAGGCGCTTTCGTCGGCGGTCGGCACGCCCGTCCTGGAGGTCGTGGGCCGCAAGGTACAGCTCACCCAGGCCGGACAGCTCCTCCACGACCACGCCCTGCGGATCCTCACGGAGTTCGAGATCGCGGGATCCGCGCTCGACGAGCTGCGCGGTCTCCAGCGCGGCAGGATCCGGCTCGCGGGCGATACGACCGTCGGGATCTACGTCCTGCCCGACCTGCTCGGAGCGTTCCGGGAGGAGCATCCGGCAGTGGAGGTGCGTCTCGGGGTGGACAACCGTCAGGGTCTCTATCGGCGGCTGGTCGCCAACGAAGCGGACTTCGTGGTCAGCGGACGCCGGTGGGACCATCCGGCGGTTCCCCTCGTCGCCCGGCCTTTCCTGGCCAATGAGCTGATCGCCATCGCGTCGCCCCGCCATCGACTTGTCGGGCAGCGCCACGTCACGCTTGCCGACCTTGCCGAGGAGCCGTTCATCATCCGGGAGCCGGGATCCGGGACCCGCGAGACGGCCGAGGAGGCTTTTGCCGCGGAAGGACTCGCGATCCGGCCCGTCATGGAGCTGGCGAGCAACGGTGCGATCAAGCGTGCCGTCGCGCGCGATCTGGGCATCTCCATCCTGTCGCGATATGCCACGGCCCTGGAGATCCAGATCGGTCACCTGGTTGAGCTGCCGATCGTGGGCTTCCCA
This sequence comes from Chloroflexota bacterium, assembly GCA_013694835.1. Classification (GTDB taxonomy): domain Bacteria; phylum Chloroflexota; class Limnocylindria; order Limnocylindrales; family CSP1-4; genus JACDBP01. The sequence continues at coordinate 15,954 of JACDBP010000056.1, read as the reverse complement.
CTGCGACGCCAATGGCACCTCGTCCATGCGCGCGACAAGCGTCTCGGTCCCGTCGAAGAGGCATTCCTGCGGTTCGTCGAGGAGGGGCGCTGGAAGGAGACGATCGGGCGCCCGATGACTACCGACTGACGGCGCTGACGGCTTGGTGGGACGGGCCACGCTCGCCGCGGTTCGGGTCCGCGGTCCGGCGCGTGGCATCATCCCCCGGTGCACGATGAGGAGACCGCGCCCGCCGACCGCATCGTGGTCGACCCCGATTGGCGGATGGGCACGCTGACCGTTCACGCCGGGCTCCATCCGGATCCTGCCACCGGGGCGATCGCGCCCCCCATCTACCAGACGAGCACATTCGCGCAAGACGGCGTGGGGCGGCCTCGGGGAGGGTGGGAGTACGCTCGGAGCGGCAACCCCACGCGGGCGCGGCTCGAGGAGTCGATCGCCGCGCTGGAGGGCGGATCCCACGGGCTGGCGTTCGCCAGCGGCTCGGCGACCGCGGCCACCATCGCCCGGCTGATGCTGCCCGGAGAGCAGGCACTCGTCAGCGACGACGTCTATGGCGGCACGTACCGCCTCTTCGAGCGGGTGCTGCGTGACACCGGGGTCGATGCCCGCTTCCGCGACTTCTCGGTCGACCCGGTCGCAGCGCTCGACGCCGAGCTGACCGACAGGACGCGCCTGGTCTGGCTCGAGACGCCGTCGAACCCGCTGCTGAAGCTGATCGACGTCGCGGCCGTAGCGCGCAGGCTCGAAAGTCACTCCGGCGCGCGTGGCGAACGACCGATCCTGGTGGTCGACAACACCTTCGCCTCGCCGGTCATCCAGCGTCCGCTGGAGCTCGGTGCGGACATCGTCTTCCACAGCGCCACGAAGTACCTCGCCGGGCACTCCGACACCGTGAACGGTGTCCTCGCTACCTCACGCGACGACCTGTACGAGCGCCTGCTGTTCCTCCAGAACGCGATCGGCAGCGTGCCAGGCCCGTTCGACTGCTTCCTCGTTCTGCGCGGCATCCGGACGCTGTCGCTGCGCATGGAGCGCCACTCCGCCAACGCCACGCTCGTCGCCGAGCAGCTGGCGGCCCGCGATGACGTGGCCCAGGTCCGCTATCCGGGCCTGGCGCAGGGTCCCCATGCCCATCCCCAGGCAGCGATCGCTGCGCGGCAGATGAGCCTGCCGGGCGGCATGGTCACGTTCGTGCCGGCGGAGCGAGATGGCCGCTCCGCGCTGGAGCGGGCGCGCCGGTTCTGCGAAGGGACGCGCATCTTCGCCCTCGCCGAATCGCTCGGAGGGGTCGAATCGCTGGTCGAGCTGCCCGCGGTGATGACGCACGCCAGCGTCGCCGCATCCCCGCTCGAGGTCCCAGCCGCCTTGGTCCGCCTCTCGGTCGGCATCGAGGACCCGCGGGACCTCGTCGCGGACGTGGTTCGGGCGCTCGACCTGGCCTGACACCCCTGTACGTGGGGTCGGAGCGCCGTTTGTAACGGGCAGAGTATGGACGGTCACGTGGCGCGTCTCGTACCGTGACCGGACCTGTGCCACAACTCCTGACCGCCGCCCTCGACGTCGCATTCTTCGCGCTCGTCGCCGTCACGCTCTTCGCCTACCTCCGTCACCGCACGCCGATCGCGCGCGACACCGTCCTGGTCTTTGCGTCCGTAGGTATCGTGCTGGCGATCCCGCTCGTGAGCGACGCCGGGCGGCAGATGGGACTGTGGGAGGCGCTGCCACGGTCGGTCACGATCAGCGCGACCGTGGTGTTCCTCGCCCAGCCTCTCCTGACCCTGCGCCTGATCCACCACTTCCGCGAGCGGACAGCACCGGTGCTGACGTTGTTCCTGCTGCTGTTCCTGGCCAGTGCGGGGGGCTACCTCTACTTCACCGCCGTGCTCGGCGCTCCCACCATGCCGCTGGCAATGACGCTCGGGGTGATCACCTACTTCACGCTCGGGGACGTCGTCGCTGCGCTGTACTTCATGGACGAGGGCCGGCGCCGGGCCGGGGTCTCGCGCGTCCGGCTGTTCCTTGCCTCGGCGGGGTCCGTGCTGTTCGGGGGAGCCATCCTCGTCGCCGGCGCCTCGGCGGCCGTGTCGCCGCAACTCGCTGGTACCCCGTTGCCGTTGGAGACATCAACCATCTCGATCCTGGGCCAGGTGCTGGCGCTGCTGGCCGGTGTCGCGTTCCTGTTCGCCTTCGTGCCGTCGCGGTTCCTCCGCCGCGTGTGGCAGCGAAACCTGGCCTACGACTACCTGCGTGATCTGGTCACGGATCCCCACGCAGAGGAGCAGGCCCTGCTCTGGGATCGCCTGACCGCCGTTTCACGCCAGGTGACCGGTGCCAGGGCGAGTGCCGTCGGGGTCGGCAGCTACGAGACGGGCGTCGAGATCGTCGCCGCCGATGGCGACTGGCGTGGCGGATCACCCATCGGCCGCCGGATCGAAGGTGCCGACCTGCGTGGCATCGGGCCGTTCGATGCGATCGGACATCGGTTGGACAGCGCTGGTCCCACGGTCCTGCCGCTCGTCAGGTCATCAGGTTCGCGGCGGGTGGGGAGCATCCCCATCGCGACGGACGCCGCCAACGAAGGGATCCTGCTGCTGTTCATGGCGCGAACCCCGCTGTTCGTAGAGGACGATCTGCTGCTGCTCGATGTGCTCAACGCTCACACGGCCCGAGCCGTGGAACGCGAAGCCGTCATGAGCGAACGGTCGGATCTGATCTCCCGGCTGCAGGTGGCGAACGCGGGGTTGGAACACGCGAGTGCGGCCAAGGGCGATTTTCTTGCCGCCATGAGCCACGAGCTGCGGACCCCGCTGCACGCCATCATCGGCTTTTCCGAGCTGTTGCTGACCGGACCCGCGGACCAGCCGCAGGGGGTGGCGCCCCTGCGACCCGCCCCGCCGAACGTGCGCGAGTTCGCCGGCCATATCCACGGCGCCGGGCTGCATCTGCTCGAGCTGATCAACAACGTGCTCGACCTCGCGAAGGTCGAGGCCGGCAAGCTGGACCTGCAGTACCAGGCCTTCGACATCTCCGGGCTCGTCCACCGGACCGCAACGACGATACGGCCGATCGCAGCACGCAAGCGCATCGTTCTCGACATCCCCGAGCCGACGGGGATGTCGATCGAGGCCGATGCGTCGCGCGTCCGCCAGGTCGTCTTCAACCTGCTCTCCAACGCCATCAAGTTCACGCCGTCCGGTGGCCGCGTCCAGGTGACGCTGGCGGAACTGGATGGGGAGGTCCAGCTGACCGTCGAGGACAGCGGTCCGGGCGTCGCACCGGAGGATCAGCGACGGATCTTCGAGCCGTTCGAGCAGAGCTCTCGGCCCGACGCCCCCCGCCAGGAAGGCACCGGGCTGGGACTTGCGCTCACGCGCCAGCTTGTCGAGGGCCACGGAGGCCGGATCGAGCTCGAGTCTGGCGCCGGCGGCGGCAGTCGCTTCACGGTCTTCCTTCCACGGGCCATCGGGCGAGCACCAGCCGGAGCCCTGACCGATCGCGCCGGGACGGCCCCGTCTGGTGAGTGAGTCTACGACCGGCAGGCGCCGTCGGGCCGCGGCCGGTGAGACAGCCGGCAGGGCGGTGCGCCACCTGATCGTGCTGGCCGTCGAGGACGAGCCGCTCAATCGACGCCTGGTGCACGCCATCCTGGAGCCGGAGGGCTACCGGGTGGCCGATGCGACCACCCTCGCTGCCGCTCGAGCGTGGCTCTCCCGGGAGCGTCCCGACCTGATCCTGCTGGATCTCCGATTGCCCGACGGGGATGGCCTGGTCCTGGCGCGGGAGCTGAAAGCCGATCCGCAGCGCTACACGATCCCGATCATCGCGGCCACCGCGAGTGCCCTGTCGCCGGTCCCCGAGGCCGCCGTGGACGCCGGATGCGACGGCTTCCTGATCAAGCCCATCCGTCCGGCGGACCTCCTGGCGGAGGTCGCCCGTCAGCTCCGACGGGTCAGGGACGCGGACAACGCGGGCTGAGGATCCCGATGCTCAGCGACCGGGCCGGTAAGGCGGCCTTGGATCCTCGGTCAGCCGCATCAGCAGGTAGAGCACGCCGACGCCCACGATCCAGGGCAGGAAGAAGGCCGAGCCCAGGACGAGGCCGGTAACGCCACCGAACAGGAACCCGAGGAGGTCGTCGCTGCCGGCGAGAGCCGGACCGCAGGCGATGATCGGGAACGCCACCAACCAGGCGATGAAGCCGAGCTTCAGCTTGCTATGGCTGGTCACCCGCCGCCCTCGGTCCCGCGTCACGGACCTCCAGGGGCACGCCGTCCTCGAAGGCCCGGAAGTTCTCGCGAAACATCGTTGCCAGCTCTCGTGCCTTGAGGTCGTAGCCGGCTGGATCGGGCCACGTGGTTCGCGGCAGCAGCAGCTCCGCCGGCACGTCCGGGCAGGAGGTGGGCACCTCCAGTCCGAAGATCGGGTCCGTCTCCGTGGGCACGCCATCCAGCCGCCCATCGAGCGCCGCATGGACCATCGCCCGCGTATGACCGATGTTCATCCGCTGTCCGATCCCGTACGGGCCGCCTGTCCAGCCGGTGTTGATGAGCCAGACCGGCACATCGTGGCGGACGAGCCGCTCCGTGAGCATCCGCGCGTAGACGCCCGGGTGACGGGGCATGAACGGAGCCCCGAAGCAGGTCGAGAAGGTGGCTTTCGGCTCGGTCACGCCGATCTCCGTCCCGGCAAGCTTTGCCGTATAGCCCGAGATGAAGTGGTAGGCGGCCTGCGCGTGGGACAGGCGTGAGATGGGCGGCAGGACTCCGAACGCGTCGGCAGTGAGGAAGACCACGTTCTGCGGCTGGCCCGTCCGGCCGGTGGGATCTGTGTTGCTGATGAAGTGCAGCGGATAAGCCCCGCGGGTGTTCTCCGTGTACTCGTCCGAATCGAGGTCCAGCTCGCGGGTGCTCTCGTCGATCGCGACGTTCTCCAGGATGGTGCCGAAGCGCCTGGTGGTGGCATAGATGTCGGGCTCGTAGATGTGCGACAGCTTGATCGTCTTCGCGTAGCAGCCGCCCTCGAAGTTGAAGATGCCCTTGTTGCCCCAGCCGTGCTCGTCGTCGCCGATGAGCGTGCGCTCCGGGTCGGCCGAGAGTGTCGTCTTGCCGGTCCCGGAGAGGCCGAAGAAGATCGCCACGTCACCCTGCCTGCCGACGTTGACGGCGGAGTGCATCGGCAGCACGTCCTCGTCGGGCAAGAGGTGGTTCATCACCCCGAACGCGCCCTTCTTCATCTCACCCGCGTACTCGGTGCCACCGATCCAGATCTCCCGACGACCGTAGTGGACGAGGATCACCGTCTCGGATCTCGTTCCGTCGCGGTCGGGGTCGGCGCGGAAGCTCGGCGCGTCCACGATGAGGAAATCGGGCGCGTAGGTCGCCAGCTGGGCCCGGGTAGGGCGGATGAAAAGGTTGCGGGCGAAGATGCTGGCCCAGGCGCTCTCGGTGAAGACGCGGACGGAGCGTCGATGGACCGGGTCTGCGCCCACGTACAGGTCTTGCGACAACAGGTTGCGCTCGCCGAGGTGCTTGATGAAGCGCCGCCGGAGCGCTTCGAATCGGGCTTCAGAGATCGGCTGGTTGAAACCACCCCACCAGATGTCGTCGCGCGTCGATGGCTCATCGACGGTGAACTTGTCCTTCGGGGAGCGACCGGTGTGCTTCCCGGTCCGCACGACCAGCGGACCTTCCGCTGCGAGCGTCCCCTCTCCCCGCTCGATGGCGTGCTCATAGAGCTCCGCGACGCTCAGGTTGGACTTGATCCGGCGACCCAGCTGCAGGGGTGCGTGCGCGCTGCGCTCGGTACGGGGCTTCTCGGTGGTGACGGTCACGACGCGGATACTCCTTGTCCGCCGGCGCTAAAGGGGCAGCCGGCTGCAGGTGGTGGACCGGCCGCGCGTGCCCGGGGAGTGGTCATGGGACCCGGGGAGTCGGCTTCCGCAGTCGCCCGCGCATCGTACACCCGCGTCGGCGCATCGGGACCGCGAGCTCGGCGCGCGCATCGGGAACGCAGGCTCAGCGCGTACCCGGTCCCGCTCCGCATCGAGAGCACGCGCTCAGCGTGGGCCTCGGCCCGCGGCGCCCCGGCGTCAGGTCGGGCGGGGATGGTGCGCCAGGTACTCCAGGAGGTCCAACTTCGTGACGACACCGGTCGGCCGCGCGTCGGCGACCGCGAGCACGGCAGGTGCTCCATCGGCCAGCAGTCGGAACGCGTCGTCGAGGGAGGACGCAACGTCGATCGCCGGCAGTGGCCGGTCCATCACCTCGCCCACGGTCCGATCGACGATCGAGGGGTCGCGGTAAGCGCGCTCTAGCAGGCTCCGCTCGTTGATCGAGCCGACGATCCCCTCCAGCGCGTCGTCCGCCCGCTCGCTGACCGGCATCTGGCTGATACCGAAGCGCTGGAGCGTGTCGATCGCCTGGGCGACCCTGTCGGTGGTGCGGACCAGGATGACGGGCGGCAGCTCGTCGCCGTGCTGGCCGTTCCGTAGCACGGCGCCGATGCGTATAAGCCCGCTTTCGTAGCCCAGCAGGCCGTTCGCGCGCATCCACTCGTCGTTGTAGAGCTTCGAGAGATAGGAGCGACCCCCATCGGGGAGCAGCACCACCACCACCGACTCGTGGCCGCCGTCCTGCCGCGTCAGCTCTCGCCCGACCGAGAGCGCGGCGATGAGGGCGGTTCCGCAGGACTCGCCGGCGAGGATCCCCTCCTCGCGCGTCAGCCGTCGGGCGGCGGCGAAAGCAGCCTTGTCGGAGACCCGCTCCCAGCGGTCGATGACGGCCGGATCGAAGGTGCCCGGAAAGAAGTCCTCGCCGATCCCCTCCGTCAGGTACGGCCGGGCAGTGTCGCCGGAGAGCACACTGCCCTCCGGGTCTGCGCCGACGATCCGGATGGCGGCATTCTTCGACTTCAGGTAGTGCGCCATGCCGCTGACGGTGCCGCCCGTCCCGACCGACACGACGAGGTGGGTGATCCGCCCTGCGGTCTGTTCCCAGATCTCCGGTCCGGTCGTCGCCTCATGGGCGCGAGGGTTCTCGGGATTGTGGTACTGGTCGGGCTGATAGGCACCGGGGATGTCGCGTGCCAGGCGCCGCGCCACGGAGTAATAGCTTTCCGGCGACTCTGGCGCCACATTCGTGGGACAGAGCACGACCTCAGCCCCGTAGGCGCGCAGCAGCGCCTGTTTCTCGGCGGACTGCTTGTCGGCCATCACGAAGATGCAGCGGTATCCCTTGAGGACGGCGGCGATGGCAAGGCCGTGGCCCGTATTACCGGAGGTGGGCTCGATGATCGTGCCGCCCGGTCTGAGCTGGCCGTCCCGCTCCGCGGCCTCGATCATGGGCAGGCCGATGCGGTCCTTGACCGAGCCGCCCGGGTTGAGCATCTCCAGCTTGGCGAGGATCAGCGGCTGACGCTCTGCAGGTCCCAACTCGCGGGTGACGCGCGTCAGGCGGACCAGCGGCGTGCGACCGACCAGGTCGAGGATCGACTCCGCGTACTCCATGCCGCGGCGAGTATACGAGTGGCGATATTTTGGACCGAGACGCAGCCGCAATGGCCGCGAGGGCCGCCGCGGCGGCAAACACCCCGGAGGGTCCATGACTGCGCCGGTCCATCCCCGACATCTGGTGCTCAGCGAGCTCGAGGCCGGTCTGCCCGCCATCCGCCTCGCTCCACAGGACCGGGGGACGCTGGAGCTGATCGTCCGCCGGCCGCGACCCCTGGAGCGGGAAGTGCTCGACGAGGGCCAGCTGGACCTGGTGCAGGGACTCGTCGGCGACTCCTGGCGGGCTCGCGGCAGCAGCCGCATGCTCGACGGCGCGGCCGATCCCGAAACGCAGATCACGCTCATCAGCGCACGCGTGATCGACCTGCTGGCCGGTAGCCGCGATCGGTGGGCGCTCGCCGGAGACCAGCTCTACATCGACCTGGACCTGGGCGGCGACAACGTGCCACCGGGCACACGCCTGGCGATCGGCGGCGCCACCGTGGAAGTGACGGCACGACCCCACACCGGCTGCAAGCAGTTCGCCGAGCGCTTCGGTCTGGACGCCGTCCGGTTCGTGAGCACGCCGCTCGGCCGCCAGTCGAACCTTCGTGGCGTCAACACGCGCGTGGTGGTCGCCGGTACCGTGCGCCGGGGGGATATCGTCCGCAAGGTCTGAGTCGCGGTCAGGTCGCGCCGGTCAGGCCTGCTCCGGATCGGACCTCGTCGATGGCTGAGCAGGTCGGTCGATCACGTCGCCGCCGTGGTCCGCGGCGATCGGCGTGCTGTCGCCGGCATTCCCGTCGGGAGGCGGTCGGCCCGCCACGGCTCGCTCGGCTTCGGCCAGCGCGATGCGCGCAGCGCGTGACGCCCCCGGGCGGCGGTGGTTCCAGACCAGGAAGCCTGTTCCGAACAGCACCGCAGCGACGCCGATGAGGATGGCAACGGGGATGCCCCCGAGCGTCCAGTTGTAGCCTTCGCGGAACGTCTCCAGCAGGGCGCGCACGGTGCCGTACCAGATGAACCAGAAGGCGAAGATGTCGCCGTCCCGCAGCCGGTGCGAGTAGCGCCGGAAGAGGAGCAGCGCGATCAGCGCCCCGCTGAGGGTCAGCGCCGACTCGTAGAAGAACAGCGGATGGAAGCCGGTCGTCGCCTCCGGGAACTGCTCGCAGGCGTACCGCGTGACGCGATGCGCGCAGTCGATGGCGATGCCCCACGGCGCAGACGTCGGGCCGCCGTAGAGCTCCTGGTTGAAGAAGTTGCCCCACCGGGCGATGGCCTGGCCGACGAGGAACCCCACGGCCCCGACGTCGAGGACCGGCAGCACCGGAAAGCCCCGGCGCCGCAGGTAGATCGCGATGCCCAGGATGCCGCCGGCGACCCCTCCGTAGAGCCCCAGGCCGCTGTACGGCGGCAGGACGATCTTCGCGAGATCCTGCGAGTAGACATGCCACTGGTCGATGACGTGGTAGAGCCGCGCCCCGATGAGCCCCAGGACGACGGTCAGCAGCAGGCCATCCAGGATGACGCGCGGGTCCAGGCCTCGGCGGTGCATCTCCCGTTGGGCGACCCACGTTCCGGTCGCGATGGCGATGGCATACCCCACGCCGTACCAGCCGATGGGGATGGGCCACTCGATGACGTTCGGGCCGGGCTTGATGTCGATGAGGGCGACCAGGTCGAGCACCGAGCGAGGATACGTCAAGCCCTCTCATATACTGGCCGCCGCATGAACAGTGGCTTCCAGTGGTGGCTCGTGATCCTCGGCATCGGCCTCGGCGCCGGCCTGTTGTGGCTCGTTTTGGGGCGGCTGCCACGCCAGGACGACGACATCGGGACGATCGAGCGCGGGGCCGAGGCGATCTGGATCAGCCGAACCATCGAGTCCGGCGGAGGGATCGCACCGGTCGCTCTGGTGGAGGAGATCCTGGAACTCCACGGGACCTACCTCGAGGGTCCGCCGCTGCTGGTGGAGCCTGCCGCGGATCCACCCGGGTCGCCCATCGCCGATCTGCCGCCGGAGGGTGCCCTCGCCGACACCGGACCCAGGTCGCCGGTCGACCCGTGGACCGCTGACCCGATGCGACCGCGGCCGCCCCTGTCAGTCGGGGACGGTCCCTCGGTGCAGCGCCACGACACCCGTCGAGAGACGCCAGAAGCGGACGTCCGTCAGGCCGGCTGAGCGCATCAGCAACGCGAGCCGCTCGGCTGGCGGAAAGCCATCGAGCGAGTCGGGCAGGTAGCGGTACGCAGAGCGGCGCCCGCCGATGATCGAGGCCGCCACTGGCGCCACCCGCCGGAACGTGCCGTGGAAGACACGAGCCCAGGTTCGTGAACGTGGCAGCGACAGCTCGAGGCACACGACGCGGCCACCCGGCCGGACGACCCGTCGCAGTTCCCGGAAGCCCCCTTCGAAGTCGGCCAGATTGCGCAGCCCGAAGGCGATCGTCGCCGCATCGAACTCGCCGTCGGCGAACGGCAGCGACAGGGCATTGCCGACCTGGAAGCGGAGTTGCACCATCGAGCGGTAGCGTGCGCTGGCCTTCTCGATCATCACCGGCGAAAGGTCGATCCCCTCGGCGCGCCCGAACGGACCAACGACACCGGCCAGGAGCGCGGTGAGCTTGCCGGTGCCGCATGCCACGTCGATCACCGCCTCCGCGGGCCCCAGCGCGGTCTCCGCCACGGCGCGCCGCCGCCAGCGAGCGTCGGAACCCAGCGTCATCAGCGTGTTCATCCGGTCGTAGACGGGAGTGATGGCGTCGAACATGCCGGCCACATCCGCCTCCGGCACCGGGTTGCCGGACCGCGAGCCCTCACGGTCGGTCGCGCGAGACACCGGCGCCCGCGGACCGGGGGCGGCTTCAGGTCCGTCGATCTCGAGGCTGGCGTCGCTCCTCACCACGCGGCCGACCTCACCGTGAGCCGGTCGGCCAGTGACTCCGTCGGCCGGGCGGCCAGTGACCCCGTCGGGCGCCTGCGTCCGGCCCGGCGCGGTCTCGGTGTCAGCTCCTCGCGGTGTCATGGTGGTCGTCATGCCGCTCCCCGACGGCTCGTGGCCTTGTCCCGGCCCATCGTACCTGTGGCGGACTCAGAACGTGGCGCTCAACTCCGGGGTGGCGTCGGGGCCACGCTCGAGGACGATGAACCGGTCGCCGGGACGGCCGAGCTCGGCGGGAGCCTGGACCGGACCCGCCCAGTAGGCGAGCCCGTCGCCGAGGTGCATCGGGCCGATCAGGATCCGCTCGCCGCCGCGTTCGACGTAGCAGTCATAGAGCCGCGTTCCGGGGTCATCGATGGCGTTGGACGTGACGGCCAGACGCCGCCCGTCGCCGCTGACGAGCAGCAGCCCGGCGTCCATCGACGTGGCATCGCGGAGGCGCACGGCGCGGTGCGCCGGGTCGGCAAGCAGGTCGCTCATGGCGCTGGCGAGCGACGTCAGCCGGCGTGACTCCTGGACGGCCGGATCGGCAACGGGAAACAGGGCCCGACCCAGGACACCGCCGAGCACCAGCAGGACGATGGAGGCGGCGACCGCGAGTCCCGTCCAGATCGAGACGGCGCGTCGCGGTCGCCCAAGTGGCGCGCCCTGGGCCATGTGAGGGACGAGCCGGGGACGGCCGTGCGCACGGGCCACCCCGACCGCGCGTACTCGGCTCAGGACCCTGTCCCTTGCCCCGCTGGACGGCACGAGCGTATCCGGCGCGGCCATCGCCAGCGCATCGCCCGTCAGGGTCAGCGATCCGTAGGCTCCACGGCAGTCCGGACAACCGGCCAGGTGCTCCCTGAGCGCCACTCCGTCCGGCGTGCGGTCGGTCTCCACCGACCAGATCTTGCCCGGCCCGAGGAATGCCTCGTCGAGGCGCTCGAGGGCCTCAGCGTGGTCCATCGTGCCCTCCCCGACCACGACCAGGCGCGCCGCGCTCGGCATGCTGCTGTGGGGCCACTTCAGTCACCACGTGCGGCGCGAAGCGTGGCGCAAGGTCCCTGCCGAGGACCTCCGCCAGCCCGCTCCGCAGCCGGCCGAGGGCGCGGCGCGTACGGGTCTTGACCGTGCCGAGGGGCCAGCCGAGCTGTGCCGCGATCTCCGACTGGGACAGCTCGTCGTAGTAGGCCATCTCGATCACACGGCGCTCGGACTGCGGCATGCCCTCCAGCGCATGGCGGACCTCGTCGCGCAGCCAGGCAGCCTCCAGCAGCGTGTCGGGATCCGGTGACGGCTGCCCCCCGCCGATCTTGGTCGCCCTCCGGAGCGTGCGCTCCACCGCGCGGTCCTCGTCGGGATCCACCCCCACGATCGAGCTCAAGGCGAGGGCTGGCGGGCGGCGGCCGAGGGCCCGCAGACGGTCGATCGTGCGATTGCGGGCGATCGTCCCGAGCCACCCGGGCAGTGAGCCGACGCTCGGATCGAACATCTCGGCCCGGTTCCAGAGGGCAAGGAACGTCTCCTGCATCACTTCTTCCGCCAGTTGCCGGTCGCCTGACCGGCGGAAGGCGATCCGGAAGACGGAATCCCCGTGACGGTCATACAGCTCGGCCAGCGCGGGGTCGCTGCCGTCCACCAGTTCGGACATCAGCTCCGCATCGGTGCGCACATCGGTACGCTCGACGGACGGGCCTTCCATCGGTCCCTACGCCCTGCCGACCGGGTCGGTTTGGGCAGCCTCTCCGCTCGTCCAGGCTGCAAGGTGGCGCGCCTGCGGTCCGAGCTGCCCAGCGTCCAGGTGGGCTTCCAGACAGACGACGCCACTCGGTCCCGCCGTCGCGCTGTGCAGGGTCCCGGCGGGCAGATGCAGTCGGTCGCCCCGTTCGATCTGCACGTCCTGCTGGAGCTCCGGCAGACCGAAGCCGATCGAGCCCTCGACGGCGACGATCACCTTGTCGAACCCATGACGGTGGGCGGCGTACCGGTCGCCCGGGCCGCTGGACCAGCGCGTGGCGACCAACCCCTCGGCAGCCAGCAGCGCCTCGACCACGCCGCGGGTCATGCCGCATCCTCCACGGCGCCGGGACCGGGCACCGAGCGCGTCCCGGAACGGTCCGTGCCGATGCCGGCGACGCGCGACGTCGGCTCCTGCCCCATGGCCAGGTCCGGCGCAGCGGCCCGCCACGCCGCGAGCTCCTCCTCCGGCTCCTCGTGGACCACCCGCGTCAGATACAGGATGGCGAAGGTGAAGAACAGGGCGGCCGCAGCGGCGAAGACCAGGGGGACGCCGATCCAGTAGCCGAAGGCCACGAAGACGATGACCCCCGGGACCGCCGCATAGACGAGCGCCCGGAGTGTCAGCATCTCAGCCGGCTGCCTGGATGCCGATGACGGCACCGACGGCGAACGTCACCGCGGCCGCGGTGGCTCCGATCAACACCTGCCGCGCGCCGCTGAAGAGCATGCTTCGCCCGGTCAGCAGGCTCACCCCGGCACCCACCAGGAAGAGCGCGCCGAAGGCCAGCACGAGCGCGCCGAGCAGCGCGCTGAAGCCGCTGCTCAGCAGGTACGGCACGAGCGGCACGAACGCACCGACGGCGAATGCCACGAAGGAGTAGGCCGCGGCCCCCCAGGGCGAGCCCAGCTGCTCGGGGTCCAGGCCGAGCTCCTCGCGCACCTTGGTGTCGAGGGCGGCTACCGGATCGTCCATCAGGTGGCTGGCGACCGTCCGGGCGTCGGCAGCGGAGAGACCCTTTCGCCGGAAGATGGCCGTCAGCTCGGCCTCCTCCGCCTCGGGCATCACGCGCATCTCCTCGCGTTCGAGGTCGATCTGGCGCTGGAACAGCTCGCGTTGGCTCTGCATGCTGATGTATTCCCCTGCCGCCATCGAGAACGCGCCCGCGAGCAGGCCCGCCACGCCGGCGAGGACGATGATGTGGTTCCCCGCGTTGGCACCCGTGACACCCATCACCAGCGACAGATTGCTGACGAGCCCGTCGTTGACGCCGAAGATGGCCGCTCGGAGTGTTCCGGCCTGTCCGGCACGGTGCCATGCCTCGTCGTCGGGACGCGGGGACGGATCCGCGAGCTCAGCCTCGGTCGACGCCCCTGGCTCGGCATCACCGGCGTCGAGTCGCTTCCAGATCTCGGCGTGCTCGCGCTCGTCCGCGGCGATCTCAGCGACGTCCGGCCCCGCCTGCTCCGCGTACGCGTCCTCCTCGTCGCCCTCCAGCGAGCGCACGAGGTCCGAGACCGAGCGAGTGCCGAAGACGCGCGCGATGCCCATGATCAGGCGGACCCGGAAGCGCGGCGCATCGGCATGCGGCACCGTCACGCCGGCTGCCTCCAGCCGCTGCGCCCAGATCGCGGCGTGCCGCCGCTCGTTGGCAGCGATACGACCGAAGGCCGCGGCCCGGCGCTCGTCCTTCTCGATCCGTGCCAGCTGCTCGTAGAGGGCCAGCGCGTCCCGTTCCAGCTTCAGGTTCGCCAGGCTGCGCGCGCGATCCTCTGCCGACATCGGCGGCAGCGGCGGCCGTCGATCGTTCGTCGCGCTCGCAGCAGCGCGGACGGGTGCGACAGGCGAGGCGGAGCCTGCCTGGCGGTCCGTGGTGGTCATGCAGCCATGCTAGCCGAGCCGCCGTGCGGACGACCCTGCGCGCACACCCCTACCCTTGGGCGGATGACGCCGAGCGACCCGATCCGCTACCTCGCCGCCGCCGACGTCGATGCGGCGCTGCCCGACCTGGAGACCCAGGTCGCGCTCGCAGCGCGAGCGCTGCAGGCCTTGGGCGAGGAAGCGGCCGAGATGCCCCCGAAGCTGGGCGTCCATCCCAGGCCGGGAGCGCTGCTCCACGCCATGCCGGCATGGCTGCGCACGCGTGACCTCGTCGGACTCAAGTGGGTCGCTGCGTTCCCCGGCAACAACGCCCGCGGCATCCCGGCGATCAGCGGGTTGGTGGTGCTCAACGATGCGGAGACCGGGCTCCCGATGTGCGTCATGGATGCAGCCCGGATCACGGCTGCGCGGACGGCGGCGGTGACTGGCGTCGCGCTCGAGCTGTACCTGCCGGGTGGCGCGCGGACGGTGGCGATCCTCGGGGCGGGGGTGCAGGCGCGGGGCCATCTGCCACAGCTCGCTCGGGCGCTCCCCGGCGGCGAGCTGCTCGTCTACGACCGCCATCCGGAGCGCGCCGAGGCGGTGGCCGCGGAGGCAGTGGCGATGGGATTCGCGTCGGCACGCGCCGCGGCCTCGGCACGTGACGCGGTCGAGGCGGCCGACGTGGTGGTGACGGTCGGTGCGTTCGGATCGCACTCGCAGGTGATGACGGGCGAGTGGCTCCGACCGCGAGCACTCGTCGTAGCCGTGGACTTCGCGGTGTACGTTGCCGCGGCGCTGGCCCGCGACGCCGTTCGCTTCGTGGTCGATGACCGACGGCAGTTCCTGGCCTACCGAGACGCCGGCGACTTCGATGGCTATCCCGATCCCACGACGACGCTCGGCGAGGCACTGGCGGTGCGCGTTGGCAGCCATGAGGCGGAGCCGCCGGCCACCGGCAGCCGGGCGGCATCACCAGGGGACGACGAGTGGACCGTGGTGTCGCACCTGGGCGTCGGCATCGCCGACGTCCTCTTCGCTGAGGCGGTCCGCATCGCCGCCGAGTCGAGCGGCTCTGGCATGCTCCTGCCGCGATGAACGGGTCCGACCACTCACCCAGCCCGAGCCCGACCGCGGATCTGCCACGCACAGCGGATCTGGTCGTGATCGGTGCCGGCGCGATGGGCTCCTGGACCGCGTACTGGGCGCAGGCTGGTGGCCGCCGGGTGACCCTGCTCGACGCGTGGGGCGCCGGCAACTCGCGATCCTCGAGCGGAGACGAGTCGCGGGTCATCCGCAGTGCCCACGGGACGGACCTGCTCTACACGCGGTGGGCACGTCGTGCGCGTGATCACTGGCTCCGGCTCCAGGCCGAGTGGGGTGTCGAGCTGTTCGTGCAGGCCGGCGCGCTCTGGTTCGGCCACCGGGACGGCGCCTTCGAGGACGACTCGATCGTGACCCTTCACGCCGAGGGAGTGCCATGCGAGCGGCTCAGCCCGGACGAGTTGACGCATCGCTGGCCGCACCTCGGCACGGGCGGCGGCCTGCGCTTCGCGCTGTACGAGCCGGAGTCAGGGGCGCTCATGGCGCGTCGCGCCTGCCAGGCGGTCACCGGCGCCTTCCAGCGGGCAGGCGGTTCGTACGGGCTCGCCGGTGTCACCCCAGGCCGCGCGGAAGGTGGCCGACTGCTCGAAGTGGTCGATGGGTCCGGTGGCGCGTGGTCGGCCGAGGCCTTCGTCTTCGCCTGCGGCCCGTGGCTGCCACGCCTCTTCCCGGACCTGCTGGAACGGCTCATCCGGGTGACGAAGCAGGACGTGGTCTTCATCGGGCCAGCCTCCGGCGACTTCAGGTTCCACGCCCCCACGATGCCGGCGTGGGTGGACTACGACGCCGCCTACTACGGCTTGCCCGCCCTCGACGATCGCGGCTTCAAGCTCGCGCCCG
>JACDBP010000018.1 GCA_013694835.1 Chloroflexota bacterium | reverse complement strand
GCGCCGACCCGCGGCACCGGACCCGCGGCAGCACAGGCCCGGACTCGTGACTGCACCTCGTGGGCGGCGCTGGACTCGGGGCGGCGCGGAGGCAATTAGACTGCCGGGGTGAGCATCGATGTCTACGGCGACACGTTCAAGCAGCAATTGCCCGATCGTGATCCCTCGGAAACCGAGGACTGGACCGACTCCCTCGAGTCGATCGTGGAGTCCGAAGGCAAGGACCGCGCGCAGTTCATCCTCTACCGCCTGCTGAAGCGGGCGCGGCAGCTGCAGATCGGGCTGCCGCAGCTGACCCAGACGCGGTACATCAACACCATCTCGCCAGAGCAGGAGCCCGAGTTCCCGGGCGACGAGGCGATCGAGCTGCGCATCCGACGCATGGTCCGCTGGAACGCCGTCGCGATGGTGCTCCGTGCCAACTCCAAGTCTCCCGGCATCGGGGGCCACCTCGCCACGTACGCCAGCGCCGCAAGCCTCTACGAGGTTGGATTCAACCACTTCTTCCGGGGCAAGGACGCACCCGGCATGGGCGATCAGGTGTATTTCCAGGGTCACGCTGCGCCGGGCATCTATGCCCGCGCTTTCCTGGAGGGCCGCCTCAACGAGGGCCAGCTCGACCACTTCCGCCAGGAGACGATCCCCGGCACGGGCCTCAGCTCCTACCCGCACCCGCGGTTGATGCCCGACTTCTGGGAGTTCCCGTCGGTCTCCATGGGCCTCAGCCCGCTCGCGGCGATCTACCAGGCGCGCTTCAACCGCTACCTGCTACACCGTGGCATCAAGGACACCAGCAACAGCCGAGTCTGGGCGTTCCTTGGTGATGGCGAGACCGACGAGCCCGAGTCCCTGGGGTCGCTCTCCATCGCCGCCCGCGAGGGCCTGGACAACCTGATCTTCGTCGTCAACTGCAACCTGCAGCGCCTCGATGGCCCGGTGCGCGGCAACGGCAAGATCATCCAGGAGCTGGAGTCCGTCTTCCGCGGCGCCGGCTGGAATGTCATCAAGGTCATATGGGCCCGCGAGTGGGACGAGCTGCTGGCGAAGGACGTCGAGGGTGCGCTGGTCCACCGGATGGGGGAGACCATCGACGGTGAGTACCAGAAGTACAGCGTCGAGGGACCGGCGTACGTCCGGGAGCACTTCTTCGGCGGCGACCCGCGGTTGCAGGCGCTCATCGCCGACAAGACGGACGAGGACCTGAGACAGCTCCGGCGCGGCGGCCACGACTACCGGAAGTTGTTCGCGGCGTACCAGGCCGCGATCAACGTCAAGGGTCGGCCCACGGTCATCCTTGCCAAGACCGTCAAGGGCTGGACCCTCGGCTCCAGCGTCGAGGCGCGCAACATCACGCACCAGGCGAAGAAGCTCAGCGAGGCCGAGCTGAAGGTCTTCCGCGACCGCCTGCAGCTGCCGATCTCCGACGCGAAGATCAAGGAAGCGCCGTACTACCACCCCGGTCCGGACGCGCCGGAGATCAGGTACCTGATGGAACGGCGCGCCGCATTGGGCGGACCCCTGCCGCGCCGTGTGGTGGTCCAGAAGGACTTCGAGGTGCCGGGCGACCCCGTCTTCAGCGAGTTCATGTCCGGTTCGGGAACCCAGGAAGCGTCGACCACCATGGCCTTCGCAAAGCTGCTGCGCAACCTGCTTCGTGACAAGGTCCTCGGGGACCGCGTGGTGCCGATCATCCCGGACGAGGCGCGCACCTTCGGCATGGACCCGCTGTTCAAGGAGGTCGGCATCTACTCGGCGCTCGGCCAGCAGTACGAGCCGGTCGATTCCAACCTGGTCCTGTCGTATCGAGAGGCGGTCGACGGCCAGGTGTTGGAGGAGGGCATCACCGAAGCGGGCTCCTCGGCATCCTTCCAGGCCGCCGGCACGTCGTACGCGACGCACGGGGAACCGATGATCCCGTTCTACATCTTCTATTCGATGTTCGGCTTCCAGCGGGTGGGCGACGAGTTCTGGGCGTTCGCCGACGCCCGCGGCCGGGGCTTCCTGCTGGGTGCAACGGCGGGACGCACCACGCTCAACGGCGAGGGGCTGCAGCACGAGGACGGGCACAGCCTGCTGGTCGCCGCGACGATCCCGTCGGCACGTGTCTACGACCCGGCCTTTGCCTACGAGACGGCGATCATCATCCGCGAGGGCCTCCAGCGGATGCTCGAGCAGGGCAAGGACGACCTCTACTACCTGACGCTCTACAACGAGAATCACGTGATGCCGCCGATCCCGGACGGGG
>JACDBP010000013.1 GCA_013694835.1 Chloroflexota bacterium | reverse complement strand
GTTCTGGCCTTGCGATGGGCGTCGTGGGCATCTTGCAGACGCTGCCCGACCTGCTCTTCGGACTCCCCGCGGGCGCCTTCGCGGACCGCTGGGACCGCCGCAGGATGATGCTCTTCGCAGACCTCGGACGCGCGGCACTGACGGCGCTCATCCCGCTCTCGGTGATCGTCGGCTGGGACACGATGACGGTGATCCTGCTCGTGACCGCGCCGATCCACCTGTTGCGGGTCATCTTCATGGCGGCCTTCACGGCCGCTGTGCCGGCTCTCGCCGGCCGCGAGCATCTCGGTCAGGCCAACGGTATCGTCGAGTCCGTCTACAGCTTCAGCTTCATCGTGGGGCCCGCGATCGCTGGCATCCTGAGCGGGCTCATCGGGCCGGCACCGACGC
Source organism: Chloroflexota bacterium (assembly GCA_013694835.1). Classification (GTDB taxonomy): domain Bacteria; phylum Chloroflexota; class Limnocylindria; order Limnocylindrales; family CSP1-4; genus JACDBP01. Next base: position 4,370 of record JACDBP010000013.1, on the reverse strand, counting down.
TAGCCATCGACGCGCTCTCGTTCCTTGGCTCGGCCGGCGCCCTGTTCCTGGTCCGGCGGACGCTCCAGGCGCCGTCGACGGGTCCACGCGAGACGCATCTCCTCCAGGAGATCCGCGACGGCATCGCCTTCATCTGGCAGGAGCAGACCCTGCGGATGGTCGTCGCCTATTGGGGTGCCGTGTCGGTCGTCACGGCTCCGCTCGTGTCGGCCGTGATCTTCTTCCTGACCGCCGATCGATCGCAGGACGCGGGGATCGTGGGGACGGTGGTCTCGGCCTACGGTCTGGGCTATCTCGCGGGAGCCGTGCTGGGCGGCAGGTTCGCCAGGGGTCGGCTGGGCCTGTTCATGATCGGCGGCAATCTCGCCTTCGCCGCGTCGCTGGTGCTGTTCGCCTGGGCCACGTCCCTGCCGCTCTGGCTGGTCGGGTCGTTCCTGACCGGCGCATCGGGCGCGCTGGTGCTGGTCTCCTACGTGACGCTGCGGGCGGCGATCCCTCCCGACGCGCTCCTGGGGCGGGTGGGCAGCACCGCCCGGACGATCTCGATCGGGCTCTCGCCCATCGGCATGCTGGTGGGCGGGCTGCTGCTCGACCGCATCGGGGGGAGCCGGACCGTCCTGGTCATCGCCGCCATCATCGTCGCGGTCACCGCCCTGTCGGCGCTGTCGAGGACGCTGCGGGCGGCGGCCGCGCCGCCGCGTGCGCCCTCCCCGGGCCTGGCGGATGGGGGCTGATGCGCGTCCCCGAGGTCATCCCAGCGGATGATGGGATAGGCACCTTGGATGGACGCCAGCGGCCGCGTCCGCAGGTAGGCTCCGTGGCGTGCGCGACCATGCTCCGCCAGCGATGACTCCCCAGCGTCCGCTGCTGTGGCAGCTGGGGAGGATCCCGGCGATGGCCCGGGACGCTCTCCTGGCGCTCGTGCTGACCGCTTGGAGCGTAGCCGCGGCGTTCGTCACCGAGTTCGGCGGCGTGACCTATCGCCAGCCGGACATCGTCGGCATCGGGCTCGCGGTGCTGATGGCCCTGCCACTCGTCTGGCGCCGGCGTCGTCCCGTGCTCGTGCTCTCGCTCGTGGGCGCGGCGACCGCGCTCTACTCCCTGTTCGGTTACGGCACGGGCTTCGTGGGTCTCGGTCCGCTGATCGCCTTCTACAGCGTCGCCGCTCACGCCCATCGACGGGTGACGGTGATCGCTGCGGTGTTCACGTTCATCGGCGTCGTGGTGAGCATCCTGGTCTCGCGCGAGGTGCAGGGCGGCGCCGGGGTCGAAGTACTGACCGCGAACGTCGTGGTCTACTTCGCGGCCTGGGTCCTCGGCGATAACCTGCGGGTCCGCCGAGCCTATACCCGCGAGCTGGAGGCTCGGGCCGCCCGGCTGGAGCACGATCGGGAGGCCGACGCGCGGGCCGCCATCGCCGTCGAGCGCGCCCGGGTCGCCCGCGAGCTGCACGACGTCGTGGCCCACAGCGTGAGCGTGATGGTCGTTCAGGCGGGAGCGGCGCGACGGGTGGTCGAGTCCCGGCCCGCCGATGCCACGGAGGCGCTGGGCTCCATCGAAACCACGGGCCGCCAGGCACTGACCGAGTTGCGACGGATGCTCGGGATGCTGCGCGCTGACGACGACGGATCGCTGGACCCGCAACCAGGGCTTGCGAGCCTCGAGATGCTCCTGACGCAGGTCCGGGAAGCTGGGCTGCCGGTCGATCTGGAGGTGGCCGGTGGCCCTCGGACCCTTCCGGCGGGGATCGACCTCTCCGCCTATCGGATCGTTCAGGAGGCCCTCACCAACGCGCTTCGTCATGCCGGCCCGGCACGTGCGACCGTTCGGCTGCGCTATGAGCAGGACGCCCTGGACGTGGAGATCACCGACGACGGCCGCGGCCCCGGAGGGAACGCAGCGGTCCGAGCCGATGACAAGCCAGCCGGCCACGGTCTCGTCGGGATGCGTGAGCGCGTCGCCATGTTCGGCGGACACCTCGAGGTCGGCGCGGCACCGGGCCAGGGATTCCGAGTCAGCGCCCGGCTGCCACTCGACGCGCAGCCATGGGTCGCGAACCTGTGACCATCCGTGTCCTGCTGGTGGACGATCAGCCCTTGCTGCGCAAGGGCTTCCGGCTGATCCTGGAGGCCGAGCCCGACCTGGAGGTAGTGGGGGAGGCACCGGACGGGCAGGCGGCCCTCGCCGCGGCGGAGCGGCTGCGGCCGGACGTCGTGCTGATGGACATCCGGATGCCGGTGCTCGACGGGGTCGCGGCCACACGACGTCTAGCTGGGCCTGGCGTCGCCAGTCCGGTGAAGGTGCTGATCCTGACGACGTTCGACCTGGACGAGTACGTCGTCGAGGCGCTTCGAGCTGGGGCGAGCGGTTTCCTGCTCAAGGATGTGCCTCCCGAGGACCTTGTCGCCGCGATCCGCGTCATCGCTGCCGGCGACGCGCTCCTCGCGCCGTCGGTCACGCGCCGGCTGCTCGACCGGTTCGCCGCCCGGCTGCCGGCGGCGGCTCCGCCGCCCTCGCCGGCGCTCGAGTCTCTCACCGAGCGTGAGCTGCAGGTCCTGCGCTCGATCGCCCGTGGGTCGTCCAACGCGGAGATCGCGGAGGAACTCTTCCTTGGTGAGACCACCGTCAAGACTCATGTGTCGCGTGTGTTGATGAAGCTCGACCTGCGGGACCGCGTCCAGGCCGTGGTCCTTGCCTACGAGGCGGGCCTGGTGCGGCCGGGAGACGACTCCAGCGAGGCTCCGACCTGACGCTCCGCCGTCATCCGACGGGTCGGCGGTCGCGCGCGCCGGTCATCCCTGAGGACGACCCCGAAATCGTCGGCGCAACGGACGACGCCGTGACCTTGCGCTCCCAGGCTGTGCCCATCTAGACAACCACGAGAGGGAGCCATGCACACACTCAGGAACCTCGGCCGGCGCAAGCTTCGGACGACGCTCACGATCCTCGGTATCACGATCGGGATCTGGGCACTGGTCGTCTTCGGGGCGATGGCCAACAAGATCAACTCGCTCGTCGAGGGAGGAAGTTCGTACTACCGCGACAAGATCGTCGTAACCGACCGGTCAAACGTCGCGGTTGGGATCGGGCTGACGCCGATCTCGCTTTCGGTCGCAGACGAGCTGGCGGCCGTGCCCGGCGTCGCCGGCGCGGTACCGCAGATCCAGATGCTCATCGACCCGGAGGGCGCGCAGGGATTCTCCTACCCGGAGATGATCCTCGGGCAGGTCGGTGGCGCCGACGCGGCCTGGGAGACCTTCCCGGTGAGCTACGCGCAGGGTCGGGGGCTGACACCCGCGGATGAAGGTTCCGATGTCGTCGTCCTCGGCGCCGACCTCGCTCGCAAGCACCAGGTCAAGGCAGGCGGCACCATCGTCCTCCGCGCTCGAACGCTGACGGTGATCGGGGTCCTCGAGCCGACCCTGACGGCGCCCGACACGACCGCGCAACTTCCGCTCCGGGCAGCGCAGGAGCTGTTCTGGGCATCGCTGCCGCCGGTGGTGCGGGCAAGCCTCCCGGCCGAGCAGCTCGCCTCGCAGGTGATCGTGTTCCCGACGACGGGCACCGATACGACCGCTCTCGCCGCGACGATCGACACCGCCGTACCCAGCGTCGCGACGACGACCGGCAAGGAGTTCGACGACAGCATCGGATCCTCCACCGCCATCTTCAACGCGATCATCATCGGCGTCGCAGCGATCAGCCTCGTCGTCGGCGGGCTGTCCGTCATCAACACCATGGCGATGTCCGTCGCCGAGCGGACTCGCGAGATCGGCATCAAGCGGGCGATCGGCGCCACACGCCGGCGCATCGTCAGCGAGCTGGTTAGCGAGGCCGCGATCATCGGCCTCCTTGGTGGCCTCATCGGGTTGGGGCTTGGCGCACTGCTGGTCGCTTTCGCCAACGAGGCCGGCCGGGCGAGTGGCACGGTCCTCTTCGACCTCACCTCCGGCACCGCCATCTTCGCGGTCGCGTTCTCGACCGTGCTCGGGATGCTGGCCGGCCTCATCCCCGCCTGGAACGCCGCGCGGCTCGACCCCGTCGCGGCCCTCCGCTACGAATAGCAGGCCACGCGTCGAGTACGGCGGGACGCCGGGACCGACGCACTTCGCGCGCAGCAGCCGCCGAGAGGCGGGCTGCGCAGGAAAGGAGACGTATGAATGGCATTCATGGAAGGGCGCGATCTGCGCAAGTCGTATCGGCTCAGCCGTCGCAACACGGTGAACGCGCTGCTCGGCGTCGATATCTCGATCGAGCGCGGCGAGATGGTCGCGATCATGGGCCCCTCGGGCTCCGGCAAGAGCACGCTGATGCACATCCTGGGGCTGCTCCACAGCCCCGACCGCGAGGGGGGCCCTGCGCCGCAGCTG
>JACDBP010000008.1 GCA_013694835.1 Chloroflexota bacterium | reverse complement strand
GATGAAGGCCAGGCGGTCGACGGCCGCCTCGCCATAGGCCCGATAGCCCGATGCGGTTCGCTCGGGCTCGGGCAGGAGCCCGAGCTGCTCGTAGTAGCGGAGGGCGGTCGGCGCCACGCCGCTCTGCCGTGCGAGTTCTCCGATGCGCATCGTGACGATGATAGGGCTTGACATTGCAGTGCGCTCGAAGGTCTACGCTCGCTCACATGAACGACACATTCGACGCCATAGTCATCGGCGCTGGGGAGGCGGGTGCCGTCGTCGCGAGCCGGGCGGTGGGGGCCGGCTACCGGGTGGCGATGGTCTATCGGGCGCCGTACGGCAGCACGTGCGTCAACGTGGGCTGCGTGCCCTCGAAGTTCCTCCTCCACCGCGCGAACGTCGCCCACACGGTGCGGACAGCGCAGCGGTTCCACATCGACGGGCACGGCGACCCAAGCGTCGACCTGCCGGCGATCGTGGCCGACAAGGACGCCCTCGTGGCCGAGCATCGCGCAGAAGCGCTGGGGAATGCGCTACGAGCCTCGGGACTCACCTTGATCGAGGGTGAGGCCCGCTTGGTCTCCCCGCGCGAGGTGGCGGTGGGGGAGCGGCGCCTGACCGCGGACCGCATCTTCATCGCCACGGGCATGCGGCCGCTCATCCCCGACCTCCCCGGCATTAGCGACGTCGAGTTCCACACGAACGAGACGGTCATGGACCTCGCCAAGGCGCCCGAGCACCTTATCGTCCTCGGCGGCGGCTACATCGGGTGCGAGCTGGGCCAGGCGTACCGCCGGTTCGGCTCGGCCGTGACGATCGTCCACGGCCCCGAGCTGCTGTGCGCCGAGGAGGAGCCCGACGTCAGCCGGCTGCTGGCGCGCGGGCTGCAGGCCGACGGCATCGAGCTGGTCACCAACCACCGCGCGGTCAGGGTCGAGCGAGGCGGGCCCGGGGTGCGACTGATCGCCCGTGCGGATGATGGTAGCGAGCGCGTCATCGACGGGTCGCACCTCCTCGTCGCCGGTGGTCGCCGGCCGAACACGGACATGCTCGACCTTCGTGCGGCCGGCGTGGCTGGGCGTCCGGATGGCTCGATCGTGGTCGACGATCGGCTGCGGACGAACGTGCCGGGCATCTGGGCGGTCGGCGACGTGAACGGGGAGCAGCCGTTCACGCGCGTCTGCCAGGAGGAGGCCAAGGTCGCCTACGCCGACGCGTTCGAGGGCAGCGACGTCCGTATCGACCGGCTGAGCCTGGGCCACGGCATCTTCACCGACCCGGAGATCGGCAGCGTCGGCCTGATCGAGGCGACCGCGCGCGACGCCGGCTACGACGTGGCCGTCGGGCTGGTCACCTTCGACAAGATCGAGAAGGCGGAGCTCATCGGTGCGGACGTCGGCCTCATCAAGTTCGTGGTCGAGCGCGGCACCCGCCGGCTGCTCGGTTGCCATGTGATCGGCCGCCAGGCGGCGGACCTGGTCTGGAGCGCCACGGTCGTCATCCGGCGCCGCGGGACGCTCGACGAGCTGGCCACGGCGGTCGGTATCTTCCCGACCCTGGCCGAGGGCGTGGAGGGCACGGCGCGCGGACTGCTACGGAGGCTGGCGCCGGAAGTCGTGACGGGTCCTCTGGCGGTGACGCCGACTACGATCCAGCGAGCACAGGAGGTAGCGATGACAGCGAGCGGAAGCTCCACATGTCCCGCCTGCGGGGCGGATTTCGACGTACGAGCGGCGTCCGAGGAGAACCCACCCGAGGCTGCCCCGGTAAGGGCCGCGGAGCCCGTCAGCTTCCAGTGTCCGGCGTGCGGCGCCGACTACGAGACCCAGGAGGCGCTCGGCGACGAGGCACGAGCCGAATAGAACTGGATGAAGCCGCGGGCCTACTCGGCGGCGCTGCGCGCCGCCCGCGCGACGATCTCGTAGATCGCGACCTCGGAAGTGCCGCCGGCACCGCGGATGAGGCGACGAGCGAAGGGCTCCTCGCCCGATGCGAGCATGTCGTCGAGGTCCGCTCGGCGGTGCCACAGGCTCACGATGGCCATCTGACCGCCATCCCCCTGGAGCAGGAAGGTCTCCTCCAGAGCCGGTGGTGGCCCATCTTTGAGGGCTTCCCGGTACGGGTCGACGACCTCGCTCACCCTGTCGCGGGCGATGGATCCGGTGACCACCGTGACGATCTCGGCCATGTCGTCATGTCCTCGTGTCTCGATTTCCATAGGCGCCCCGGCTGGGTCGCCGCGCCCGCGGGCGTGAGGCATCCGCAGGCTGTGCGCCCGCCTAGTATCGGGCGTGCTCGGCGACGCTGGACCGCCCGCCTTTCACTCACCACCCTGGCTGGATGAGGTGAGGTGGTCGTGACAGGCACGCTCTACGACCGATGCGACGTAGCCCACGCCGCACGCAAGGCGTGACGTCGGCTCGATTACAGTCCTTGCTTCTCGCGTCCGCGACCCTCGGACCACGGGAGCATCGGGCGGCAGCGGATCGGCGGGCGCGAGCAGCTGGTCGGGCCGGACGTCATCCTCGTCCACCGGCTGCTCAAGAACCAGGTGGAAGGCGTCACAGGACTCCGCGCCTATGGCCTGTTCACACAGGCGTGCATCGATGCCACCGCGCTCGATCCTGTCGCGCTCGGGATGATTCGGCACCGCGTGACCTACGAGCACATGGGCGACGTGGACGGCTGGGTCTCCGACCTCTCGGCTGGGTGGACGCGCGAGTCGGAGCGGCGGCGGACGTACATCGCCGAGCGAGACGCTGTCTGGAGCTTCACGAGCGGCCCGATCGAAGCACCACCGGAACTCGCCTGGGAGCTGTTGAAATCGCCTGTCCAGCGGCCGCGCTGGCAGTTCGGGGTCGACCGCGTCGAAGTGGAGTCGACGACTGGGCGTCGAGGCCTGGGGGCGCGCAACCACTGCATGCACGGCAAGGAGGCCTTTGTCGACGACATCCTCGATCGGCGGTCACCCGCTATCTGACGATGCGGACCTCCATGCACGGGGTCCCGCCGTTCCTCTTCATG
>JACDBP010000003.1 GCA_013694835.1 Chloroflexota bacterium | reverse complement strand
ATGCCCCGTTGAGCCTGACCTTCGACCGCCTGATGGACACCGAGCTCACGGCGGCCGCCATCCGCACGGAACCGCCCGCGGCGCTGGCGCCGAGCTGGCGGGGGGCGACCCTGATCCTGACGCCGCTCCAACCCCTCGCGTCGGGCACGAACTACCAGTTGACCATCGGGCGCGAGGCGGCCGATGTCGACGGCAACGGACTCGCGCGACCCTTCTCGCTGCGGTTCAGCACGGTCTCCACCGGCCTCCGGGTGGAGACGCTCGTCCCCGCCGACGGCTCCGCGGGCGCCGCCCCGCTGTCGCCGATCGCGATAATCTTCGACCGGCCGATCGACCCCGGGTCGGTCGCGGGGGCGCTGACCATCACCCCACCGGTCGACGGTCGGCTGGAGGTCGTGGGGCTGCCCCGCGACGCGCCGCCGACGAGCCTCCCGGAACCCGGTCCCACGGCTTCGCTCCCCACCACCGTGCCGGTCAAGGCTCCACCGATCGGGCCGCTCCGCGTCCTGCAGTTCACGCCTGGAGCGCCACTGGCGGGTCACACCACGTTCACCGTCCAGCTCAGGCCGGGCGCGGTGCGTGCCCTTGATGCCAGCCAGGTGGCCGCCGGTCAGAGCTGGACGTTCACCACGGGCAGTGCCCCCGACCGTCTGCAGAACCAGATCGTCTTTCGCTCGGCGCGCACCGGCATCACCAACATCTGGGCGATGAACCCTGACGGCACGAACGCGCGTCAGGTCACCGCCGAGCTCACCCCGGTCACGAGCTACGACGTGAGTAGCGATGGGTCCACGCTCGTGTTCGCCACGGCCGGCGTCGTGAAGCGGATGGCCCTGCCAGGCGCCGCCACAACGGTCGTGACCCGCTCCGAGGCGGCCGAGTATGCGCCGCGGCTCCACCCGGCCGGTGGGTCGGTGCTCGTTGCGCGGCGGGATCGTGGCACGGGCCGAGACGCCGGGCTGTGGCTGCTGCCACTCGGCGACAGCTCGCCGGCCGAACAGCGTCTTCTGCAGCCCGGCTGCGATCGCCTCGGCAGCGTCGCGCCGCCATTCGGGTCGGCGGACGCTCCCGCCGCGGCGTACGACCCGGACGGTCGCGCGGGCGCCTGGGCGACCGCGACCGCGTTCTCACCCGACGGCGCGGTGCTGCTGGTCACCTGCGGATCCGGCGACGTCATCCGCGTGGACACGAGCTCGGGCGCCGCCACGTTCCTCAGCCTGCGCGAGCCGATCGGCCCACCGGTCTGGGCTCCCGCCCACGACGCCTTCGCGGTCGCAGCGATCGGGCCGGGTAGCCGGTCGGGGACCTGGTTCGTGGGGCGCGCCGGGTTGCCGGCCGCTGGCCCGGACCTGGCCGCCTGGCCGTCGGCAACCGCGACGGGCGCCCTCGTGGGGATCTCGGCGACTCGACCGGGACGTGTCGCGTACCAACCTCCGCTCGGACCGATGACACTGCTCACGCTCACTCCGGAGCTCCTCGATCGCCAACCGGTCTTCTCGCCGGCCGGCGACGCGATCCTGTTCGTGCGCGTCGCTGAGGACGAGCCGACCCGTTCAGAGGGCATCTGGCTGATGGCTCCCGACGGCCGCGAGCTGCGCCAGCTTTCGCCGGGCGGCAGCGATCCCCGTTGGCTCCCGTAGGCCCTCGCCCGTAGCCCGATCGCCGCCGGGTGCCCGGAAGGTGCATCACAAGTCATCCGGTCAGCCGACCGGGTAGGCCTGCCTTTGATACACTCCCGCCGCCTGCGGCGGATGCACCCTCAAGGATGGACGGGGTGTGCACCCGGGGTGTGGCGTGCAGCCCAGCGTGCCCAACGATCACGGCGGACCGGACCGCGGCCGACGATGGCCAGTGCCCCGACCGACCACGTCACGATGACTTCGAGGAGGAAACCCCACCGGTGGACATCGCCGATTCCATCCAGCTGATCATCCCCGTAGCGGGGATCGCGGCGGTGCTGTTCGCGCTGTGGCTCGCCCGTGGCGTGCTGGCAGCCGACCAGGGCACGCCGGCGATGCAGGACGTCGCGGGCACGATCTACGAAGGTGCCGTGGCGTTCATCCGGCGCCAGTACACGACGATCGGCATCCTGGCCATCGGTGGGGCGGTAGTCATCGGCCTCGTCATCGCCATCGTCGAGGGCCCGACGGTCGCCGACACCGACATCTACGGGACCGAGCTCGGCATCAAGACCGGGCTGGCATTCCTCGTTGGCGCGATCTGCTCGATGGCCTCCGGGATCATCGGCATGTTCATCAGCGTCAAGGCCAACCTGCGGACCGCAGCAGCCGCGCGCTCAAGCCTGGTCCGCGCCGTCCAGGTCGCGATGCGCGGCGGCGCCGTCTCCGGATTCCTCGTCGTGGCGCTCTCGCTGCTCGGTGTGTGGGGCATCTTCGCCGCTTTCGGCGGCCTATCGGACATGGCCAACAGCGCGCAGGCGGTCCACGACGCGCCCTTCCTGATCGTCGGCTTCGGGTTCGGGGCGTCGTTCGTGGCGCTCTTCGCCCAGCTCGGCGGCGGTATCTACACCAAGGCCGCCGACGTCGGCTCGGACCTCGTCGGCAAGGTAGAAGCGGGCATCCCAGAGGACGACCCGCGCAACGCCGGCGTGATCGCCGACCTCGTGGGCGACAACGTCGGCGACTGCGCCGGGCGTGGTGCCGACCTCTTTGAATCGACCGCCGCCGAGAACATCGGCGCGATGATCCTCGGCGCGGCCGTGTTCACCATCGCCCAGGCGAACGGCTGGCCGAACCCGGAGGCCTGGATCTTCTTCCCGCTCGTCGTCCGGGCCTTCGGCCTGTTCGCCACGATGGTCGCGATGTTCTTCATCCGCGGACGCGAGGACGAGAACCCGATGAACATCCTCAACCGCGGATACTGGGTCACCACCGCCCTGTCCGTGGTCGGGCTCGCCGTCACGACCTACGTGATGATGAACACCGGCACGGACACCACCGGCGCGAACGGGCTGCCGGCATGGGTCTGGTTCTTCCTCGCCGGCGTCGTCGGCCTCGCGACCAGCGTCGCCTTCGTGTACATCACCCAGTACTACACCGCGGGCACCTTCCGCCCGGTCAGGGAGATCGCCGAGGCGTCCAAGACGGGCCCGGCGACCAACATCATCTCGGGCACCGCGGTCGGCTTCGAGACCACCTTCGTCACCGCCATCACCATCGGCATCGCGCTCATCGCCAGCCACTGGCTCGGCGAGCGGGCAGGTATCACTTCGACCGTCGACGGCGTGACCAGGAACGTGGGCGGCATCTTCGGCACCGCCGTGGCGACCATGGGGATGCTGATGACGACCGCCTACATCCTTGCCATGGACACCTTCGGGCCCATCACCGACAACGCCGGCGGCATCGCCGAGTTCGCCAAGGCCGAGGCCGGCGCGCGCGAGATCACCGACCGCCTCGACGCCGTCGGCAACACCACCAAGGCGCTCACCAAGGGCTACGCCATCGCGTCGGCCTCGCTGGCCGCCTTCCTGCTCTTCAGCGCCTATATCGACAAGGTCAACCTGATCCTGCAGCGGCAGATCGACGCCGGGACGCGGGCGGCGGGCACGCTGCTGGAGTCCGTCAACCTCGCCGACGTCGGCGTCTTCGTGGCGGCATTGATCGGCGCGATGCTGGCGTACTTCTTCAGCTCGCTGGCCATCCGAGCGGTCGGTGTGGCCGCTCAGGCGATCATCGTCGAGGTGCGCCGCCAGTTCCGGGAGATGCCCGGGATCATGGACTACAGCCAGCGGCCCGACTACGCGCGGGTCGTGGACATCACCACGCGCGCGGCACTGCGACAGATGATCTTGCCGGGTGTCGTCGCCGTGGCGACACCCATCGCGGTAGGCGTCCTGCTGGGCCACGAGGCCGTCGCAGGCATGCTGATGGTCGGCACGATCGCGGGTGTGCTGCTCGCGACGGTGCTCAACAACGGCGGCGGGGCGTGGGATAACGCCAAGAAATACATCGAGTCGGGCCATCTCAAGGACGCCGAAGGCAACGTGCTCGGCAAGCGCACCGATGCGCATGCCGCGGCGGTCGTGGGCGACACCGTCGGCGACCCGTTCAAGGACACCGCAGGCCCGTCGCTCCACGTCCTCGTGAAGCTCCTCGCGACGATCACGTTGGTGCTCGCGCCACTCTTCATCCGCTAGGAGTGGACTTCGCTTGAACTGCCTGGCGTTGCGACTGGGCCGCCAGACGCGACGCCCGTGATGGAGCAACTCTTCCAGGCTGCCGTGATCGGGATCGTGCAGGGGCTCACGGAGTTCCTGCCGATCTCATCCTCGGCGCACCTGATCGTCCTGCCGCAGCTCCTGGGCTGGAGCGACCCGTTCCTGAACTCGGCCGCCTTCGATGTGATGCTCCACCTGGGCACGCTCGTGGCACTGCTGGTCTACTTCTGGCGCGACCTCTGGCGTCTCTTCGGGGCGTTCCTCGCCTCGTTCCGTGACCGCCGGATCGGCGCGGACCCCGAGCGCCGGCTGGCCTGGCTGCTGGTGGTCACGGTGGTGCCGGCGGCACTACTCGGGGCGTCGCTCGAAGGCTTCTTCGACACGTTCTTCCGCGACCGGCTGTTGCTGATCGCCGTGCTCCTGGCGGTCGGCGCAGCCCTCCTGTGGTTCGCAGAGCGGATCGGCCGGCGGCAGCGCGACCTCGAGGAGCTGAGGGTGGCCGACGCGGCGGCCATCGGTATCGCCCAGGCGTTCGCGCTGTTCCCCGGCATCAGCCGCTCGGGCATCACGATCGCGGCTGGCCTGGCGCTGGGCCTGAAGCGCGAATCGGCAGCCCGGTTCTCGTTCCTGATGGGGACGCCGATCATCGCGGGTGCCGGCCTGTGGAAGCTGCGCGGCGTGCTCGCCGAGGGTGGGGTCGGCGAGAACACCGCGGCGTTGGCGGTCGGTATCGTCGCTTCCACGGTCGCCGGGCTGGTGGCCATCGGCGCTCTGCTGGCCTACCTGCGCCGGTATTCGACCGGTGTCTTCATCGCCTACCGGCTGGTGGCCGCCGCGCTGCTCGCGGTCTGGTTGCTGATGCGCGCTGCCTGAGCCAGGTTCGCACTCGATGGAGGTGATGAAACAGCTGCGGCAACGGGCGATCCGCGACCTGCTGGAGCAGCGGGCGGTCCGCACCCAGCACGAGCTTGCGGGCGCGCTGCGGGAGCGGGGCTTCCGGGCGACCCAGGCGACCGTCTCGCGGGACGTCGCGGAGCTGGGCCTGGTGAAGGTGGGGCGCGATGGCGTGCAGGCCTATGCGATGCCGCCCACGCTCGGGGAGCGGGAAGTCTCCGGCGAGGAGCGCCTCCGCAACCTGTTGCAGGACCTGCCGATCGAGATCCACGAGGCCGGGCTGCTGCTGGTGGTGCGGACCCTCCCCGGATCGGCGCATGCGATCGCGGCAGCACTGGACCGCGCCCACTGGGCGGAGGTCGCGGGATCGATCGCCGGCGACGACACGGTCTTCGTGGCCTTCAGCGATCGTGGCTCGCTGCTGCGAGCCCACAAGCGGCTGGTCCGGATCGCCGGATAGCCGCGCGTTGCGGTCAAGCCCCGCGATCGCGACTCAGGCGTCGGCGGTCCGGCGCAGCAGGCGTTGGAACAGCGCGCTGGCCACAGGCCCCGATTCGGGCGAGATCCGGAAGGTCGTGATCGTCATCGAGCCACGGCCCTGCGGGAAGGTCCACTCGATGGCCGCGGGCGCGTGGACCCAGCCGGCGAACATCCCGGCGGTCACCTCGTCAACGTGGCGCACGGGATCGTGCCCCAGCAGCACGTGATCCGGCAGCACTTCCGAGTACGCGAAGTCAAGCGGGTTTCGGACGGGCAGGCCGTCGCAGGAGGCCGGCGAGATCCAACTGAAGGACGTCACCCAGTCCCCCTCCCAAGGGCTCGACTGACCGGGCCAGCCCGCGTGTGCCAACCGTCGAAGGTGCACCTCCACTCGCCTGGCGAGGTCCATGCCGGCAGGGATGGCCGTCCTGGTCCTGACGAGCAGGAGCACGTGGCCACCCGCGTCGGCATGGTCCACGACCTGCTCATCGACCTCCGTGGCCACCAGCACATCGGCCTCCTCCCTCGGCACCACCCGATGTCCCAGCGCCACGACCCGCTGCCGGACCTGCCAGATGTCCTCAGGGTCATGGACCGCGACGTTCAGGACGCGGGACGGTGGCTCCACGGGCAGCACGGCGACTCGCAGCGTGTCGGTCCCGCGCTGTCGGCCGGTGTCGTCGAGCAACCGCAGGACGAGCCGGCCGTCGGTCGTCGCCGTGACCTCCGGGACGGGCAGCTCCAGCACGCCGACCTCAGCGGACCCGTGGTCGGGCCAGTCGCTGAACTCCACCTCACCGGCGGCGTCGGCGGTTTCCCGGCTGCCATCGCCCAGGGCCAGCTCCCATGCCACGCGGCCGCCGTCGGCGGGCTGGCCGTAGGAAGAGACCGACAACGGGATGCGGACCGTGGCCCCCGCGGCAAGGTCTCGGCCCAGGAGATCGGCGATGACCACGTCAGGTGAGTTGAGGGCGGCCAGCCGGTCGTGGAAGACCTTTGGGCGCCGGGTGATGTCGAGCAGCCCATTGGCCTCCCAGTTGGCGTCGGTGAACTCGGTCACCACGTAGCCCTGGATGGCGTCGTATCGCCGCATCTCGCCGATCTCGAACTGGAGGTTCTCGAACTGATGCCACTGCGTAGCCTCCGCGAGGGCATCGATGCTGGGCCAGATCCGGTCGAGGCGGTACTCCCGGAAACGGCGACGCACCCCCGCCGGGCGGTAGTAGGCGAGGCCGGTCC
>JACDBP010000399.1 GCA_013694835.1 Chloroflexota bacterium | reverse complement strand
TCGATGTTGACGACGGTCGGACGGACCTTCGGGGGCTCAGGGCCCACGCCGGTCTGGGGTGGTTGCCTCGTGGCGGTGCGGGCCACGGGGTAGGTCACCTTGCGCTTGCGCGGTGGCACGGTCGGGAGGGTTACCTCGCTTCAACAGGGAGAGTGGCACCGAGGAGTGTACATACGCTTGGGAACCGGGGCGCGTCCGGGTGCCATCGCGATCGGCCCGCCGCGCGGGCCGCGCCGGGCGGTCAGGCGTCGCCGGGGTCGGGGGCAGCCCGGTCCTCGATCTCCCAGGCGTGATCGAGGGCGTGCCAGGCCGATCGGCGGATGAGGTAGCGCACCGACCAGAACGGGCGGGTGCGACGGCCCATCGGTGGCGGCGGTTCACCACCGACGCGGGTTCGGACAGCGTCGACCAGCGCCTTCCGGACGGAGGCCCATCGACCCGCGATATCGTCCGCATCGCGCTTCTCGGAGCGGCCGCCGAACTCGCGCAGGTATGCCTCGTCGCCCTCCATGACGTGAGCGAGGATCTTCTGCAGGCCGCGACCTCCGCCTCGCGGACCCTTGCGCAGCTCCACCCCGACAGCCGCGTCGGCTGCCTCCTGGACAGCGGACCACGACGCCTCCAGAAGGTCCGTGAGCCTGCGCAGCTCGGTCCCGGACACCGGCCGGTCATCGAGCTGCGGCGGCGTGGATGGCACTCCGAAGTCCGTGCCCGAGCCACCCTCCACCCGTTCCACGACCTCCAGGTCGGCCGCGGAGGTCGGCAACTTCAGACCGCCGGCGGCCCGTCCCATCGCCCGCGCGTAACGTGTTCCGTAGACGACGAGAGCGTCCCGCGCCTCGTCCTCCTCCCGTCCTGGGCGAGACCAGCCAGGCCAGTCCACAGCACATGCGAACGTGCGCTTGGCGCCAGCCTCCAGGTAGACAGGCAGCCGCCCGTTCACGGAGTCGGCGCGGGATCCTGGCCGGTCGATCGCGTCTCCGGCATGAGCGCTGCCGGCAGCGAACCGGGCTCGTGACCCGTGACGACGGGCAGTCCGGCGGTGGACCAATCGCTGTATGAACCGGCGTACAGGAGTGGGTCGGGCAGACCGGCCAGCCGCATCGCGAGCGCCCCATGGCAGGCCATGACGCCGCTGCCGCAGGAGAGGACCACGGGACGTTCGCCGGCGCCGAAACCGCGGTACCGGTCGGCGAGCGCATCGGCGCCCAGGAATCGACCACGTTCGTCGAGGTTCTCGCTCAACGGTGCGCTCCGCGCCGTGGGGATATGGCCTGCGACAGGGTCGACGGGCTCGTTCTCACCGCGATACCGCTCGCCCACCCGCAGGTCCAGCAGCGCAACATCGCCGAGGCGTTGCACCAGGTCGTCGCGGGTGACGACGTTGCGCCAGCGGTCCGCCAGCTGTAGGTCGGCCTGGCGGAACGAGGGTTCGTCGGTCGCGAGCCTGCCGTTGATGGCCGTCCAGGCGCTGAGGCCACCGTCGAGCAGAGCGGCACGCTGGTGGCCCAGGGAGTCGAGCATCCACCACAGGCGGGCAGCCATCCCTCCGCTGACATCGTCATAGGCCACGACGAGATGCTCGCTGCCGATGCCGAGCCGGCCCAGCCGCTCGACGAAGGCGGCCGGATCGGGCAGCGGGTGACGGCCGCCGCCCTCGGGCCCGACCGGCGCAGCAAGGTCGGTATCGAGGTCCACGAAGATGGCGCCGGGGATGTGGCCCGCCTGGTACTCCCGGCGGGCTCGACCCGGCTGCGCCAGGTACCAGCGAACATCCGCGATCCGCAGGTCCTCATCGCCGAGCCGTGCGGCCAGCTCGTCAGCCGTGATGAGCGTCATCCGGCGAGTATGGACGAGCGGCTCGCCACCCCCGAGTCGGCCGTCGGCGTCAGCCGACCTGGACCTCGATCGTGTGGTGGCCCCGAGCGCCGTCGGGTGCGGGCGGCGTCATGCGATCGGTCTGGACCTCCCCCGTGCCGTCGGTGGCGCGCACGGCGATCGTGTGGCGTCCCTCCGTGGCCGCCCAGTCGAACCGCCACTGGACCCAGGTCGCGGCCGACATCGGCGTGGAGATACGGGCCGGCTGCCAGGCGCCGTCGTCGATCCGGACCTCGACCTTCGTGACGCCGCGGTCGGGCGCCCAGGCGACCCCGGCGAGCACCGCCTGGCCGGCTGCCATCCGCTGCCCTCGGCGCGGCACGTCGATGCGGGACTGGGTCAGGATCGGCGCCTCCTTGGCCCAGCCGAGCGGGACCCAGTAGCCGTCGAACGCCTCCAGCGTGGTGAGCTCGATCTCAGAGAGCCACTTCGTGGCGCTGACGTAGCCGAACAGCCCGGGGATGATGAGGCGGGCCGGGAAGCCATGGTCCATCGGCAAGGGCACGCTGTTCATGCCCAGGGCGATCATCGGGTCGCGCGTCGGATCCATCGCCCAGGCCGTCGGGAAGCCCGCGGTGAAGCGGTCCACCGAGCGGCCCACGAGCTGCGTGGCGCCCGGCTTGACGCCGGCCATCGCCAGCACCTCCCTCAGCCGGACCCCTGACCATTTCGCATTGCCGACCAGATCCTCGCCGACCTTGTTGGAAACGCAGGCGATCGTCACGTACTGCTCGAACTGGGGCATCGCCTGCAGGTCGGCGTAGCTCAGCGACACCTCTCGATCGACCATCCCCGTGACCTTCAGCTTCCAGGTATCGGCGTTGACACGGGGCACGATCAGCGCCGTGTCGATGCGGTAGAAGTCGTCGTTGGGTACGACGATCGGGGTCAGGCCGGCGATGCCATCGAACGAGACGTCGGCGACGAGCGACGGGACCGGGCTGGCCGCCGGCGCGAGCGTGGCCCCGACCCCCGACCCGGCCGTCGAGCCACTCGGACCGCGTTCGAGCAGGCCGCGGCCGACAGCCGCGACGGCGATGGCGCCGGCCGCGATCGAGCCGCTCCGCAACAGGAAGCGCCGCCGCTGCCAGTCAGGCATGGTGGCGACCCCCCGCGGCTTGGCCGCGCGATCCTCTGCGACCGACTCGGGCGACGTGGCTACCGACCACCCAGGACGGGTCAGCTCCAGCAGCCACCGCAGGACCACCAGTGACGCTGCCACGGCAAGCGCGACCGTCACCACGGCCAGCACCGGGTCCACGAGCGGTTGACGGGTGGCCGCGAAGAGGGCGACCCCACCGGCCACGACGAAGGCGATGATGGCCTTGGGCCAGCTGTTGCGCCCAGAGATGCCCGCCCGGGCCGCGATGGCCAGCGCCGCGGCGACGATGAGCCCCACCAGCGCGAGCTTGTCGTTGTCGCCGAACAGATCGACCATCAGGTCCTTGGCGCCCGGCGGCTGGAGGTCGATGATCAGGTCGCCGATGGCGATCACCAGCGACGGTGCCCCGGTGAGGAGCCCGGCTGCCAGCTCACCGATAGCGATGGCCACCCCCGCGGCGAGTGCACCAGCGGCCGCGGCCGCCGCCGACTGGCCCCTCGAGGAGGGGGGGCGGGGGCGGGCGGTCAGCGCCAAGGACGCTTCAGTGGTCACGCAGGCAGTGAACCACGCGCGTGTGACGGTCGGGTGTCAGCGACCGGCTGGCACCTCGCCGGATCTGGCACGCGAGTCCGGCACGCTGAACCAGAACCGCGTGAGCCCGTCACGCGATTCCACGCCCACCCGGCCTCCGTCCGCCTCCACGATCTGGCGCACGATGGCGAGGCCGATCCCGGCGCCGCCGCGTGCGGCGTCGCGGGACTTCTCGACGCGGTAGAAGCGCTCGAAGAGGTGCGGCAGGTCTTCCGCGGGGATGCCACTGCCCGTGTTCGTGACGCTCACCAGCACGTCACCGGGCCGCCGTTCTCCCGTGATGGTCACGCGACCACCGGATGGCGTGTAACGGGTGGCGTTCTGGAGGAGATTGCCCAGCACCTGGGCCAGCATGTCCGGATCTCCTCGCGCGAGAAGGTGTTGAGGCACCCGTACCTCCGTCCCGATGCCAGCGGTGCGCATCCCGGGCTGGGCCAGCTCGACCGCCGCGCGGATGAGGGTGGTCAGGTCCACCTCGACGGGCTGGTCCGCCGGCGGCCGCTCGACCTCCGTCAGCGTATCCAGCGATCGAGC
>JACDBP010000394.1 GCA_013694835.1 Chloroflexota bacterium | reverse complement strand
GTTCAGCACCGATCCCAGGGACTCGCTGCGCGGGACGCCCTAGTGCCCGCCAGCCACTTGCGCCGCGCTAGACCGCCTTGACGGCGTTGACGAGGCGTCCCAGCGCCTCCTTGGCGTCGCCGAAGAGCATCCCGGTCTTTGCGTTCACGTAGAGCTCGTTGTCGATGCCCGCGAAGCCCGGCCGCATCGAGCGCTTGATGACGATGATGTTCTGGGCCTGGTCCACGTCAAGGATGGGCATGCCGAAGATCGGCGAGGCCGGGTTGGAGCGCGCCGCGGGGTTGGTCACATCGTTCGCGCCGACCACCAGGACCACGTCGGTGCGCGGGAACTCGGGGTTGATCTCGTCCATCTCGATCAGCTGCGGGTAGGGCACGTTCGCCTCCGCCAGCAGCACGTTCATGTGGCCCGGCATCCGGCCCGCGACGGGGTGGATGGCGTACTTGACCTCCACCCCGCGCTTCTCGAGCAGGTCCGCCAGCTCCCGCACGTTGTGCTGCGCCTGTGCCACCGCCAGGCCGTAGCCGGGCACGATGATCACCGAGCGAGCATAGGCCAGCAGCACGGCCGCGTCGTCCTCGCCGATCTCGCGGGTCGAACCGCCTCCGGCGTAGCCGCCGTCCGCGCCCGCCGCGGCACCGGAGTCGCCGGTCCCGAACGCGCCGAACAGGATGTTGTAGAGCGACCGGTTCATGGCCTTCGCCATGAGCTGCGTGAGGATCGCCCCCGAAGCGCCGACGAGGGCGCCCGCGATGATGAGCGCGGGGTTGTTGATCACGAATCCCGCCATCGCGGCGGCGATGCCGGTGAAGGAGTTGAGGAGCGAGATGACGACCGGCATGTCCGCACCGCCGATGGGCATCGTCGTGGTCACGCCGAGGACCAGGGCCACCGCCGTCAGCAGCAGCAGCAGCGGCACGTTGGGCTGGCCCGTGACGACGAGATAGCCGGCTGACAGCACGAGCGCCAGGAACAGGCCCAGGTTGACGAACTGGGAGCCCGCGAACGTGACTGGCCGGCCCGGCACCAGGCCCTGGAGCTTGCCGAAGGCGACGAGGGACCCGGTGAAGGTGATCGATCCGAAGGCCACGCCCAGCAGCGTCGCCACCATCACGTGCAGGGGCACGGTGTTGACCGCGAACGTCTGCAGGCTGCCGAGCTTGATGAACTCGTCGATGGCCACGAGGGCCGCCGCACCGCCGCCGGCAGCGTTGAAGAGCGACACCATCTGCGGCATCGCGGTCATCTGCACGGTCCGCGCCAGGTAGAAGCCGGCGCCGCCACCGATGATCGTGCCGACGATGATGATCATCCAGGGGGTGAGGCTGGTGATCCCGCCGGTGAGCAGCAGGATCGCGGTCGCGACGACGGCGATGGCCATCCCGACCGCCGAGACGATGTTGCCGTTCCGGGCCGTGGCGGGCGAGCTCATGCGATGGAGCCCGAGGATGAACGCGGCTGCCGCGACGACGTAGGACAGCTGGACGACGGTGACGATGGTCGCCTGGTCCACCGTCAGGCCGCCTTCTCTGGCTCTGGGGACGCGGCGGCGGCCGCTTCCTTGGCCGCGGCCTCGGCCGGCGTATCGCGGCGCTTGAACATCTGGAGCATCCGGTCGGTGACGACGTAGCCGCCGACCACGTTCATCGCGGCGAAGACCACCGCGATGAAGCTCAGCACCTGGCTCAGCAGGTCCGTCGCCGTGGCGGCGATGAGCATCGCCCCTACGAGCACGATGCCGTGGATCGAGTTGGCACCCGACATCAACGGCGTGTGCAGCGTCGCCGGCACCTTGCCGATGACCTCGATGCCGACGAAGACCGCAAGCACGAAGATGGTGATCGAGGCGAGGAGTGCAGCGTCCATCAGCCCTTCACCGCCGTCTTCGCCTGGAACTGGGCCAGGGTGGCCTCGTGGACGAGCTTGCCGCCGTGGCTGATCACCGATCCCCTGGTGATCTCGTCCTCGAAGTCGTAGTGCATGGCACCGTCCTTGACGAAGTGGAGCAGCAGCGCCGCGATGTTGCGGGCGTACATCAGGCTCGCGCCGCTGGCCATGGTGCTGGGCAGGTTGAGCGGACCGTGGATGAAGACCCCGTTGGGGGTGGTGACGACCTCGCCGGCCTTGGTCAGCGCCGCGTTGCCGCCCTGCTCGGCGGCCATGTCGACGATGACGGTGCCCGGCTTCATGCCCTTGATCGCTTCCTCCGACACGAGCACCGGCGCCTTGCGGCCCGGCACCTGCGCGGTCGTCACGACGACGTCCGATTCGGCGATGTAGCGGTTGAGCTCCTGCTGCTGAGCGGCGCGCTCCTCCGCGGTCAGCTCGCGGGCGTAGCCGCCCGTGCCTGACGCCTCACCGACGCTCTTGAGGGTGACGAACGTCGCGCCGAGGCTCTCGGCCTGCTCCTTGGTCTCCGGCCGGACGTCGTAGGCCGAGACGCTCGCCCCGAGCCTGCGAGCCGTGGCGATGGCCTGGAGCCCCGCCACGCCGATGCCGAGGATGAGCACCTTGGCGGGCGGCGCGGTCCCGGCCGCGGTCATCAGCAGCGGGAAGTACCTGCCGAGCGCGGCCGCCGCGATCAGCACCGCCTTGTAGCCGCCCACGTTGGCCTGCGACGACAGCGCATCCATCGTCTGGGCGCGGCTGATGCGCGGCACCGATTCGAGGCTGATGGCCGTGACGCCTGCCTGGCCCAGCTGCTCCGGGAGCTCGGGCTCCGAGAGCGGCGACAGGAACGCGATGAGCGCCTGGCCGCTGCGCAGGAGCCGCGCCTCCGCCGGGTCCGGCTTCTGCACCTTGACGATGACATCGGCCTGCTGGTACAGCGCGTCCCGATCGACGACCGTGGCCCCGGCCGAGGAGTAGGCCTCGTCCGGATACGAGGCGCCGTCGCCGGCGCCCTGTTCCACGAGGATCTCGAGACCGGCCTTCTGGAGCTTGCCGAGGGCCTCGGGAGTAAGGGCAACGCGCCGTTCGTTGGGCGCGGTCTCCTTTGCGACGCCGACCTTCATGAAGGACCTCTGCATGGACGCTGGGCGATGAGCACGGAGGCGCTGGGACGCAGTGCACGCGAAGGATAGCCAAACCAGCGCCGGGCGCCTGCGAGGGTGCACAGAAGGACGCCCCCGGCGCGGCCGGGGGCGTCCTTGGATCTGCCCGGGGTCGCGACCTCTGGTCGCGAAACCCTCAGAGTCTCAGTGATCGGTGATGAAGGCACCTCCGACCGGGATCCGCTGGACGAGGTTGCCATCGGCGTCGTAGGCAGCGACCGCCGCGGCCTGCGTGCCGGCCGGCCACCAGGCGAACGCTACGCCTTCACCCATCGTCGCGATCGTCGGCTCCGCGCCGTCGCGCTCGATCACCACGCGCGCCACTTCGGGCGTCACGCCGACGACCCAGGCCTGGACGCTTTGCCCGAGCGGTGAGTCGCTGCCCGGCTGGCCGATGAAGCTGACACCCGCGGCCTGTGGGCTACCGGTCTGGCCGTGGCCGTCGCCGGCCGCTGCCGGACCGCCGGGCACATCGACGGCGCCAGTGCCCGGACCGGCGAGGATCATCGGCTGGATGTCCGGGCCGGTGAGGCACATCCCGTACGCCCGGCCGTCTCCGAAGAGCAACATCGTGTACTCGCCGCGCTGCTCGCTGCCGACCAGCTTCAGCCCGCTTAGATGGTCATCACCGCTGCTCGTGCAACGGTCCTGGGCGCTCGCGACGACCGAGACGTCGGCGCTCGACGGTGTCGCGTGCCAGCTCGCGAAGGTCGCCTGTGGCGGGGTGATCGCGATCGCGAGGACCGCGGCACCGACCGCCGCAGCCACCAGCGGCACGGCCAGTCTCGGCAGCCGGATCCGAGCAGCGTCGCCCGTGCCCCTCGCTCCGCGGTCAGTGACCCGCAGCGCCGTCGTCGGGCTCATCTCGTAGCGTTGGAAGGCACGCTTGATCTCGTGCCGGAAGCCATCGTCATCCATGGTCGGTACTCCTTGTCGCGGTGCGGTCGATGTCCTGGTCGTGGTCGTCGTAGCCGGCGCTGCCGAGCTGCTGACGCAGCGTCGTGAGCGCGCGATGAAGGTGGGCCGTGACCGTCCCCGGGGCCATGCCGAGGGAGCGCGCGGTCTGATCGGTGCTCTGGTCGAGCAGGATGCGGAGGGCGACGACCTGGCGCTGCCTCCGCGGCAGGCGCCAGACGGCGCGGACGAGGACCGAGTCCATCGCCCGCTCCCCGTCGGGGGCAGTGGCGATGGGCGGCGGCTCGGCGCACTCCCGTCGGAGGCGCCGCCAGAGCGACGTCGCGTGGTTCAGCGCCACGCGAGCCACCCAGCCGACCCGGTTGGGGTGCCATGCGACGCGTTCCCAGTCGGCGTACGCTCGCGCGAATGCCTCCTGGACCGCGTCTTCGGCGCGATGCGGGTCGCGCACCGTGAGCAGGACCACCCGGTAGACGTCATCCCGGGAGCGGGCATAGAAGTCGGCAAAGTCACGCGTCGTCTCGCGACGGTCCGCCTGCTCTGCCGGGGTTGCATGCACTCGCCTGTCGGTCAGCTCCATGGTCTACTCACGCATCAGCTGGTCGAGACGCTTACACGGACGCCGGCCGCCGCAAGGGAACCGGACCTCACGGATCAGTCGCCGGGGCGCCACTCCGGTCCGGCGGCGGGATCCCAGGGCTTCCGGTAGACGGAACTCGAGCGGTGGATCTGGAACGCGGTGCTCGTGTAGAGGTGGAGGGCTTCGTTCGGGTTCTCTGCGTCCACGCCGAGTGAGGCGCTCGTCATCCCCCGTTCGTGCAGCAGGCGCAGGCTCTCCAGGATCAGGGCACGGGCCAGGCCTCGACGGCGCCACGGCCGTCGGACCGCCACCGAATCCAGCCACCCCCGCCGGTACCCGTAGAGATCGTTCTCCGTGGGGTCGATCATGTTGATCACGAGACCCGCGATGTCGGGTCCGTCCCACGCGATGATCCACAGCGATCGATCGGTCCGCGGGTCCTCGATGAACGAACGGAACGACTCCTCCGAATCGTCCACCCCGCCGAAGTGGTCGCGGAACGCTTCGGCGTCGGCCGCCCAGATCGCTGGATCGTGCGCCGGTTCGGCGGGACGAACCTCCAGGCCCGCCGGAAGCGCCGGCTCGGGGATGTCGTCAAGAGTCGGTCGAAGCATGTGAAAGAAGGTCCGGACCTTCTGATAGCCCTCCTGCTCATAGAGCACCCGCGCACCTGCG
>JACDBP010000372.1 GCA_013694835.1 Chloroflexota bacterium | reverse complement strand
CGGACCCGTTGTCGGAGCACCCTGCAGTGTCAGAGCACCCTTCAGTGCCTGAGCATCCTGCGGTGCCGGAGCATCCTGCGGTGCCGGAGCAGCCGGACGCCGACGACTGGCTCCGGTCAGCCCTGCGGGTCCAGCTCGAGGCGCGCGGTGCGTCCTTCTATCGCGACCTGCTGGCCGCAGCCGGTCGAGCCGCGGTGGCTGGCAAGCGGCGCGTCCCATCGGAGCGCCAGCTGCTCGATGCCCTGTGGGATCTGGTCTGGGCCGGGCAGGTGACCAACGACACCTTTGCGCCGCTGCGTGCGCTTCGCTGGCCCCGGACCAAGCGGCAGTCAGGCCCGCGCCCAAGGTTCGGGAGTGCCTCCCGGATGGGTCCGCCGGAAGGTGCCGGCCGCTGGTCGCTCGTGAGCGAGGCTGTCGGCACGGCCGTGGCGCTTGCCGGCAGCCGCGAGCCGAGCGATACCGAGCGGCGGCACGCGCTGGCGACCCGGCTTCTGGAACGGTATGGCGTCGTGACACGGGATGGCGTGGCAGGCGAGGCGATCGCCGGCGGCTTCAGCCAGGTCTACCCGGTGCTGCGGGAGCTGGAGGAGCACGGCCGGGTCCGGCGCGGCTACTTCGTCGAGGGGCTCGGCGGCGCCCAGTTCGCGTTGCCGGGTGCCGTGGACCGATTGCGCGCCGAGCGCGGCGATGCCGGGGGAGAGCGGCATGACGCGGCGACGCTGGTCCTCGCAGCGGCCGATCCGGCGAACCCTTACGGCACCGTGCTGAGCTGGCCGCGTCACGGCGATGACGACCGCCGTGCGCTGGCCCGAGCTGCCGGCGCGTACGTCGTGCTGCACGATGGGGAGCCCGTGCTCTACCTGGAGCGCGGCGGGCGCTCACTTCAGGCGCTGCCCCAGGCTGCCTCGCCGGCGGCGCTCGATGCCTCCCTGCGCGCGCTTGCGGCCGCCGTGGCCGACGGCAGGCTGGCCGCGATCCAGGTGGAACGGGTGAACGGTACGCCGGTCGCGGAGTCACGCCTGACCGAGGCACTCACCGCCGCCGGTTTCCGCCAGGGCTACCGCGGTTGGGCGCTCCGCGCGGCGCGGGCCTGACCGAGCCATGCCGGAGGGCGACACCCTCTTCCGGACGGCGGCAGTGCTCCGCGAGGCGCTGGCGGGCCGGGTGGTGACCGGGGCGCGCGGCCGGCCCGACGGCGTGATGCTGGGGATGGCCGTCGGCAGCCACGTCGAGCGGGTGGAGGCGCGCGGCAAGCACCTGCTGATCGACTTCTCGAACGGGCTGACGCTCCATACCCACCTGCGGATGCACGGCTCGTGGCACCGCTACCGGCCCGGCGAGCGCTGGCGTCGGACGCCCGCCCGGGCCGTGGCCGTGATCGAGGTCCCCGGAGCGGTGGCCGTCTGCTTCGATGCCCCGACGGCGGAGCTCCTCGATTCCAGGGCGATCGTGCTCCACCCGTCCCTCACGGCGCTCGGCCCAGACCTCCTGGCACCCGGGCCCGATCTCGACGAGGCGTTCCGCCGACTGCGGGCACCAAGCCGCGCTGCCCTGCCACTGGGCGAGGCGCTGCTGGACCAGACAGCCCTGGCCGGGCTGGGCAACGTCTATCGCAGCGAGGTCTGCTTCATCGAGCGAGTCGACCCGTTCGCGCCGGTGGCCTCGTTCGAGGATGGGCGACTGCGAACGCTGCTCCAGACTGCCCGCCGCCTGCTCGCGGCCAACCGGATGACGCCGCATCGCACCACCACCGTGGACGCGCTGGGTGGCGCGCCGGGCACCGGTGGGCCGCGTCGAGGCCCACGGCAGTATGTCTATGGCCGTACCGGCCGCCCCTGCCAGCGCTGCCGCAGCGGCATTCGCAGCCGCGTCACGGGTGAGCTGCCGCGCCGGACCTACTGGTGCCCCACCTGTCAGCCGAGCGGCGCCGGTACCCGAACCGCCTCGACGAGCAACGTCGGCTAGGATGCGTACCCACCCCCGCGGGGGGTCGGGCAGTCGGTCAGGGGGCCCTCGGGTCCGCGCCGAAGAACGCGCGCAGCCAGGACTGCAGCCCATGCCGAGCGTCGGTCCACGCTCGCGCTCGATCCCGTCTGACCCGGCCCCAGCCGGCCGCCGTTCTGGCTCGGGCATCAGCCACGAGCATCGTCAGCTGGCGGCGATCGTCCAGGCGGTCTGCCACCGGATGGCGCCAAAGCCAGGGGACCCCGGCCCACAGCAGCAGCAGGTAATCCCAGCGCACCGGCCTCGGGAAGTTCACGGCCGTCTCGATCTGGACGAGGGTCTGAGGGAGCGTCGCGACGGCCAGCAGGACCCCGATGGCCGCATACGCCACGCCCCACATCCTGGCGCGCGGTGGCAGGAACACGATCAGGAATGCCGGGAACCACTTGAGGGTCGCCGCGAGTGCCCAGAGCGCACCACCGAGCTTCGGGCCGACGAACTGGGCCCCGAACACGGCCAGCACCAGGAACATCTGCAGGTTGCCGGTGTCGAGCGTGACCGCGATCGGCATCACGAGGAAGAGCACCAGCAGGGCCGTCGCCAGTGGGCGGCGCTGGTAAGCCCATGCGACGGTCCACGCGAAGAGCAGCACGCTGAGACCACGCCACAGGAACCACGCCACCGACCATGGGAGGGCCGCCCAGGGGAGGAACAGCGGGATCGACCACGGCGCGTAGACATAGGGCAGGAACGCGCCCTCGGGGTGAAACGGGTCCGCGCCGGTGATCCAGATGCGGACACCCGCCCAATACGCTCGCGCGTCGGAGCCACCGAGCTCGCCGCGGGCGACAAGCAGCGCCAGGATGACGCCGCCGGTCACGCCGAGGATGAGGATCGCCAGCAGACGTCGCGGGTCCCGCAGGCGCGACAGGACGTTCACCATCCGACTATCGTAAGGCGCGCTCATGCTGCGCGGTAGGCCGGTGCCCGCGACTCTCGAGACGCGCCGACGGAGATCCTGAGTTGCGCAAGCCGAAGATGCCGGGGACGCTCCTGAGCCTGGCGCTCCTGCCGCTGATCGTGGCCGCCTCTGGGACTGCGGCGCCGGGATGGAGCGTGCCACCGCCTGGCGTGGTCAGCTGGACGGATCCAACCTCCGCGCCGACCCCGACCCCCACGCCGACACCTCCCCCGGCGCCCGGCCGGCCCTTCCCGGCGCCCGTCACCAGCCGGACGGTGACGGTTCCCTCGAGCATCGACGCGACCGGCTCGAGTGACGTGGCTCCCGCGCTGGCGAGCTTCCTGCGCTCGGTGCCAGATGGCTCGATCGTCAAGTTCCCGACGAACGCGGTCTACCGCATCGATGCGGCGCTCGGCATCGGCGGCCGGAACGATCTCGTCCTGCAGGGCAACGGCACGACGCTGCGCATGGGCTCGACCGGCTGGCAGGACGAGTACTCGAACATCCGGGTCTGGGATTCCAGCGACATCGCCATCCGCGGCTTCAAGCTGATCGGCGCGAGCTCGTCACCGGGTGTCCTCATCGACAACGAGGAGCACGCCCACGGCGTGGCCGTCAACCAGGGCATTCGCATCGAGCTCGGCGACAGCACCTTCGACAAGCAGTGGGGCGACTTCCTGGAGGTGGGCGGCGAGGGCTACTGGTCCGACGGCATCTGGTACCACGACAACCGCGGCCTCAGGGCCGGCCGGAGCGGCATCTCCATCCTCGCCGCCCGGAACGTGCTCGTCGAGCGCAGCAGCTTCGACCAGCTCGGCCTGCACGCGTTCAACATCGAGCCCTGGCAGACGTCCGGTGGTGGCATCAACGTCAGGTTCCTGGACAACACGGTCGGCTCCTACGGCTACGGCAGCGGGGCCGGCAGGTCCGGCTTGATGTTCGCCGCCGAAG
>JACDBP010000343.1 GCA_013694835.1 Chloroflexota bacterium | reverse complement strand
ATGCAGGGAGTCACTGACGTGGTCGTCAACGGACCGCATGAGGTCTACATCGACCGCGGCGGCGGGCTCGAACGCACGACCGTCGCGTTCGACGACGAGCGCGCCGTCCGTCGGCTCGCGCAGCGGTTGGCTGCTGCCGGTGGTCGGCGCCTCGACGACGCCAGCCCGTTCGTCGACGTACGGCTGCGCGACGGGACCCGCTTCCACGCCGTGCTCGCGCCGGTGGCCCGGCCGGGGACCGTGCTGTCATTGCGAATCCCCGCCCGGCGTTCGTTCAGCCTGGAGGAGCTGCGCGACCGCGGAACCCTCACAGAGGTGGGGTCACGCTTGTTGCACGACCTCGTCCGCTCTCGTACGGCTTTCTTGGTCACCGGGGGGACAGGATCCGGCAAGACGACGCTGCTCGCGACAATGCTCGGCCTGGTCGACTCCCGCGAGCGGGTAGTGATCGTCGAGGACTCCAGCGAGCTGCGACCGGATCATCCTCACATCGTCGGGTTGGAAGGCCGCCCGCACAACGTCGAAGGCGCCGGCTCGATCACGGTTCGGGACCTCGTGCGACAGGCGATGCGGATGCGGCCGGACCGCCTGGTCGTCGGCGAGGTCCGCGGCGCCGAGGATCCCCGTTCGCCAGTCACTCACGCTGGTGGCGGCGTGAGGCAGTCAAACGGATGGCCGATCGGCGGTCCGCCTGACTAAGGCAACGAGGGCGGCGGCAGTGTGAGGCGTCACTGGTTCGATGCCAGGATCGCCATGGAGGAGGAGATTCCTGCGTCTCTGATCGGCGATTTTGCCCGCCTGGGCAGGGTCAGAACCTACGGGTTCACCCGGGGTTTAGTTAAGCCGCTGGATCTGACGCTGGGGGACGACGGTCAGGCCAGTGGAATCTATATGGACCCCCGTTCCACTGAGAACAGACGCCACTCTCCTGGCACACCCTTGAGCGGAGCGGTACCTCGATCGTGAAAATTGATCCCGGAGCCCGCAACGAGATCTCTGACCGTGCTCGAGACCACAACCTCCCCAGCATTTGCCACTGCCGCCACTCGTGCGCCGATGTGAACCGCGATCCCGCCCACCTTGCCGTTCATCAGCTCGCACTCGCCCGTGTGCAGGCCGGCGCGCACCTCGAGGCCGAGTTCCCGCACGCCTTGGGTGATCGCAGAGGCACATCGGATCGCCCGGGCCGGGCCGTCGAAGGAAGCGAAGAACCCATCGCCAGCCGTATCTATCTCGGTGCCCCGGAAGCGGACTAAACGGCCGCGGATGAGCGCGTGGTGTGCATCGAGCAGTCTCCTCCAGCCGGCGTCGCCGAGCTCTACTGCCTTCGCGGTAGAGCCGACGATGTCGGTGAACAGCACGGTTGCCAGCACCCGTTCGGATTCGGCCTCCTCCCAGGCCCGCTCCTCCCAGGCCTCCACGAGGAAAGGCTCCATCTCGGCAAAAAAGGGTTTCGTGTCGCCCGCGAAGAGAGCATGGTCGATGCCAGGAACTTCGACGTGTCGGGCACCGGGGATGTGCTGTGCGAGATGACGCGATCCCATGACACTGAAGGGGTCCTCCCGATCGCGGTTGAGAACAAGCGTGGGCACGCGAATCGCGGGAAGCACTGCCCGCACGTCGATCTCCCTGTTCATGCGGGTCAGGGCTGCGACAGCCCCGGGGCTGACGCTGTGGCGAACCAGCGTGGCGAGCGCCCGTTGGCTCTCCGCGTCCGCGCTCGGAGCCAGCCCATTCGCGACCTCGGACGCGTGCTCTGGCGTGCCCCACGCGTGCTCTTCTTCCTCGGCTTCCCTCCGATGCTCCTCTTCCCGTATGCCCCAGGGGTAATCAAGCGCCCAGCGTTCACGGGCGTACGAGCTGACAAGAATCAAGGCCCATACGCGCTCGGGGTAGGTCGCGGTGAACAGGATGCTCATCGGCCCACCCTCGGACGCACCGAGAAGCGCGGCCCGCTCGCAGCCGACGGCGTCCATGACTGCTCGGACGTCGTCCATCCGAGTCTCAAGCGGCGGGGCCCCCATTACCCGATCGGACATGCCGGTGCCGCGCTTGTCCAGGCGGATCAGACGGCAAAAGGACGCGAGCCGGCGGTTGAACTCCGACAGGATCGGCACTTGCCACTCGAGTTCGACGTGAGAGACGAAAGCCGGCACATGCACAAGGTCGAATGGCCCGTCGCCCACCACCTGGTAGGCGATGTTGACATCGCCGCTTCGGGCATAGCGCGTTAGTGGCTCCACCGGCCAATGTTCGCACGGCTCTGGCGCTCGGGCACAGTGGTCATCGGCAGTCGAGGCGTACGGTTGTCATTCGCGTCCGCCGCTCTTCAGCCGGCGCAAGCCCAGCTGCGCTTCGACGTCGGCGGATACTCCGCGAACGGTCGCTGGAGCGTGTACCGGAAACAGCGCCATGACCGGTTCAGCGTGTACCGCACGCACCCAACGGCACCCACCAGATGCGTCTCCTGGCCTGTCGGCCTTCCTTCTCCGCTTCAGTCGCCTGAGCCCGGTGTAGTACAAGTGCCCGGTCCGTCGGTGACCTGGCGAACGTGGCGCGGAGGTCGTGGACCTGCTCGCCGCTCTCAACACCGGCCACGAGGGTGGCTGCGGCACGCTGCACGCCAACTCCGCAGCCGACGTGCCGGCCCGCGTGGAGGCGCTCGGTGTCGCTGCCGGCCTCAGCCGGGAGGCCGTGCACAGCCAGCTGGCACCGGCGCTGCGGGTGGTGATTCACCTCGTGCGGCCGCCACAGGGCGCCAGATACCTGAGCGAGGTGGCCGCGCTGGAGGTCGACAGCAGCGGCCTTGTCGTCTCCCGCCCGGCCGTCTCGTTCCGACCGGACGGGGTCGCGAAGACCGGTCC
>JACDBP010000339.1 GCA_013694835.1 Chloroflexota bacterium | reverse complement strand
CGGGCTTCCGCGGACGTTCGGCTCGTGCCAGGCGACCTGATGGGCAGCGGCACCGTCGGCACTGGCTGTCTTCTGGAGGTCAAAGACGAGACGCTCGGCCGCTACCTCGAGCCGGGCGACGAGGTGACGCTGACCGTGCAGCGCCTCGGCTCGCTGACGAGCCCGGTCGTCGCAAGGCCCGGATGATCAGGACGCCTCGCTCCGCTTCGGCGACATCGCGAGCACCAGGCGCGGCTGCCCGCGGCCAGCCGCGGAATGGGAGGCGGCACTCTACGGCGTGCTGCCGGAGGTCCGGAGCCTGCAGGTCTTTCGCGGCGACCTCCTGCTGCTCGATGCGGACGGCAGCACGCGTATCCAGTTGCGGCAGGGTGCCGGGATCGGGGGCTAGACTCGGGTCCTCAAGGGAGGGCCGGTGTTCTACGTCAGCCGCGGCGACATCCCGCACAAACGCCATACGCAGCATCGAGCACCGGACGGATCGCTCTACGCCGAGGAACTGTTCGGGGTGGAGGGCTTCACCGGCCGATCGTCGCTCCTGTACCACGTGACGCCGCCGACTCGGACACATCGCGTGGATCACGTCCGCGATATCCGCCTCGAGTCGGCCGACGCCGGTGCGGTGCATCACCGATTGATCAACACCGCCGAGGTCAAGCCGCACGGCGATGTCGTCTCCGGGCGCGTGCCACTGTTCTTCAACAGCGATCTGGTGATGGGGGTGATGCGGCCCACCGAGTCGATGCCCGCCGACCACTTCTATCGCAACGGTGAAGCCGACGAGATGCTCTACGTCCACGAGGGGTCCGGGAGGTTCGACAGCGTCTTCGGCTCGATGGCCTACGGCCCGGGCGACTACCTCGTCATCCCCATCGGGACCACCTGGCGCCTGGAGCCACTGGGCGAGGGCCCCCAGCGGATCCTCTACCTCGAATCGCCGACCGAGATCGCGCCCCCCAAGCGGTACCGCAACGACTACGGCCAGCTGCTGGAGCACTCTCCGTACAGCCAGCGGGACATCCGGGTGCCGGACCCGGTCGCGGCCCGCACCGACGCCGGGGACTACACGATCCACGTACGGGTCCGCAGCCGCATCACTGCCTACGGCTACCGCCACCATCCCTTCGACGTGGTCGGCTGGGACGGCTACCTCTGGCCGTTCATCTTCAACATCGCCGATTTCGAGCCGATCACCGGGCGCGTCCACCAGCCGCCCCCGGTACACCAGACGTTCGCCGGGCGCAACTACGTGGTCTGCTCGTTCGTGCCGCGCAAGTTCGACTACCACCCATTGGCGATCCCTGCGCCCTACAACCACTCGAACATCAACTCCGACGAGGTCATCTACTACGTCGCCGGCAACTTCATGAGCCGGCGAGGCGTGGGCATCTCCTCCTTCACGCTCCATCCGGCCGGCATCCCGCACGGACCCCACCCGGGCACGGTGGAGGCATCCATCGGCAGGGACGCGACGGAGGAGCTGGCAGTGATGGTCGATACCTTCCACCCGCTCCAGCTGACGAAGGAGGCGGCTCGGCTAGAGGACGAGAAGTACCCCTTCAGCTGGCTCCCGCCCGAGGACGGCGGCGAAGAGGGACGAGCGCTCTCGGAGCGCGGCCCCGAAGCGTTCCCCGACTGATGGAGGCCGCCGGAACCGCCTTCAGCTGGGCCACCGCGTTGCTGATCTTCGTCGTCGCGGGCAACGGCGGCCTGCTGCTCCCGATGATCGCCGTCGTGGTCGCGATCGCGCTCCTCGGGATGCCGGTGACCTCGTTCCGATGAGCGGCGCGCCCGATGTTGCGAGGGTCCTAGCGCGAATCGACGCTGTCGAGGCCCGACTGGCAGCACACGCGGCGGCGGGCGCCCCGGACGCGCTGACCGACCCGGACCCGGCGAGCGGCGAGCGGTGGGAGGCAGGCCAGGTCTGGTCGCACATCGCCGAGTTCGTGCCGTTCTGGCATCGACAGACCAAGGTCGTGCTCGCCGCACCTGGCGGCGAACCGGCGCCGTTTGGGCGGACCAAGACGGACGAGGGACGCCTGGCCGGCATCGAGCGCGACCGGAACGAGTCACCCCGAGCGCTGATGGAGCGTGTCACGCGCGACCTTGCCTCGGTCCGCACCTTCGTCCGTAGCTTGCCGCCGGAGGCGTGGGATCGGATCGGCGTCCACCCCGCTCGCGGCGAGATGCCGCTGCTCGCGATCGTCGAGACCTTCGAGGTCAAGCACCTCGAGGAGCATGCCGATCAGCTCGATTCACTCGCGTCGAGGCAGCGCCGGGGGACCTGAGACCAATACGACTCCGGGCAGAGCGAGTCCCTACTGGAGCGGTGGCTTGCCTGAGGCCGGCGCCGGATCGCTCGTTCGGTCGGACCGAACGCCGGGAGGCTGAGGCAGCGTTGCAGCGGGTCGCCGTGCACCTTCGGCGCCCTTTCGTTCGGTGGGACCGAACGCCGGGAGGCTGAGGCAGCGTTGCAGCGGGTCGCCGTGCACCTTCGGCGCTCTCTCGTTCGCTGGGACCGAACTCCGGGTAGAGCGAGTCCCACGTGAAGCGGTGGCTTGCCTAGGGCCGGCGCCTGTTCGAACCATCAGGCGGCAACCTTACCTCGGCGCTCGCGGACCAGGTTGCGCACGAT
>JACDBP010000336.1 GCA_013694835.1 Chloroflexota bacterium | reverse complement strand
ATTCCTGGCCCGAACCATCGCCTCCGCGCCGCGTCGAGGCCGAATGAGGACTGCTGAGCCTCGTTCCTGGCCCAAGAGGGGGCGTTCCGTGCCCCTGCGGCAGTGAATGAGGACTGCCACTCCTCATGCAGCAGGCACGCGGCTCCCAACGGCGTTGAGCACCGGATCGAGGATTGCCAGTACTCACCCGGCGGGCGGGCAGCCCTCCCCGCGCCTTGCGTCCCACAGTTGAACCGACCGACGAGCCGGCGAGCGGATCGCCTCACC
The DNA here is from genome assembly GCA_013694835.1 of Chloroflexota bacterium. Taxonomy (GTDB): domain Bacteria; phylum Chloroflexota; class Limnocylindria; order Limnocylindrales; family CSP1-4; genus JACDBP01. The sequence continues at coordinate 4,707 of JACDBP010000336.1, read as the reverse complement.
GATGTTCCACCGGTCCATCCGCCCATCCGGCGCACGAAACGGCCAAGGGAGACATCGACGCGCATCGGCCTCGGGGCTCGTTCGCCGCTTCACCCGCCCCACGCAGGTCAAAGGGATGCGGCCGCCCCACGACCCCGGCTGGTGCTGATGCACGCGAGCAGGCAACGATGCGGCGATGAGGTTCACGTAAGCCTGGCGGTAGCTCCATCCGTTCGCAGGCCGACGGTCCGCGTGTGGCCGCGCTCGCCGACGACGGCGGCCGCGTCTCGGTACGCCGCCTCGATCCGCGCCGCGTCAATGGACCGCGCAAAGGCGATGACCGTAGAACCCGCCCCCGAGAGGCACGCGCCCAATGCCCCTGCCGCACGGGCGGCCGCCACCAGCGCCGGGAGTGCCGGGAACACCCCTGCTCGATAGGGCTCGTGGAGCCGGTCCTCCGTTGCCGCCGCGAGCCAGGAGACGTCGCCGGTCGCAAACGCCGCGACGGCCATGCCGACCCGTGAGGCGTTGAACACGGCATCGGCGTGCGGCACCGAGGCGGGAAGGACGCGGCGCATCTCCGCCGTCACGAGGTGACGCTCCGGCACGAACAGCACGGCCACCAGGTCCGGCGGCGGCTCCAGCCGCAGCACTCGCAGCCCTCCATCCACGCGCCCGACGAGCACGAATCCACCATGCAGGGCGGCCGCGGCATTGTCCGGGTGGCCCTCGATCGTGGTGGCAAGGTCCAGCACGCGGTCCGCCCCGAGTCGTGCGCCGGACAGCCGCTCGGCCGCCAGCAGGCCTGCCACGGTCGCCGCGGCCGACGAGCCCATTCCCCGCGACAGAGGGATGCCGTTCTCCATGCGGATCCGCCAGCCGAGGCCGCGGGCATCGATGCCGGCCTCCGCGAAACCGGCCCGCAGGCCGACGAGGAACCGGTTCCGACGGTCGGGCCCGAGCTCTCGAGCGCCCTCGCCCTCAACGGTGAGCTCGATCAGCGCCGTCGTCGAGGCCTCCACTCGGACCCGCAGCGAGACGCCGAGGGCAAGCGCGAGGACGTCGTACCCGGCCCCAAGGTTGGCGCTCGTCGCCGGCACCTCGACCTCCACGGCCCGGTCGCCCCGCCCGGCCCGGCCGTTCGTGGCCGGCACGGTCACCAGCCGAGCGCCTCGTAGACCCCATCGACCGTCGCGGAGGCACTGACCGGCGGCAGCGCGTTCCGCTTGGCCGTGTCCGGATCCTTGAGGCCGTGGCCGGTGAGCACGCAGACGATCGTCGCGCCGGGATCGATCTCGCCGGCGGCCGCCAGCTGTCGGATGCCGGCGACCGAGGCGGCACTCGCCGGCTCGACGAAAAGTCCCTCGTGGCGTGCGAGGTCGCGGTAGGCGTCGAGGATCTGCTCGTCGCTCACCGCGTCGATGCGGCCGCCGGACTCGTCGCGCGCCCGGCGTGCCAGCGACGCGCTCGCCGGGTCGCCGATGCGGATGGCCGTGGCCACAGTTGCCGGATGCTCGACGCGCTGACCAGTGACGAGGGGCGCGGCGCCCTCGGCCTGGAAGCCGAGCATCACGGGCGCCGTCTCGACCATCCCAGCCGAGCGGTAGGCCGTGAACCCGGCCCAGTAGGCGCTGATGTTGCCCGCATTGCCGACGGGGATCGCGAGGTAGTCCGGCGCGCCGCCCAGGTCGTCGCAGACCTCGAACGCGCCCGTCTTCTGGCCCTCCAGCCGGAGGGGGTTGACCGAGTTCACGAGGGTCAGCGGGTGTCGCGGGTCGGCCGCCGCCACGAGCTCCCGGACGATCCGCAGCGCATCGTCGAAGTTCCCGTCGACAGCGACCACGCGCGCACCGGCGGCCTGTGCCTGGAGCAGCTTGCCGGCCGCCGTCTGGCCGGCCGGCAGGACCACGATGACCTCCATCCCAGCAGCGGCGCCATAGGCCGCGGCCGAAGCCGCCGTGTTCCCGGTCGAGGCACAGATGACGGCCTTCGCGCCGCCTTCCATCGCCTTCGCCACGGCAAGGACCATGCCCCGATCCTTGAACGAGCCGGTCGGGTTCGTGCCCTCGAACTTCACGAACAGCTGCGGACAGCCGATCGCCCGACCGAGCGTGCGGGCATGCAGCAGCGGCGTGAACCCTTCCCCGAGGGAGAGCGGCGGGGTCGACTCGCTGACCGGCAGGAACGCCTCGTAGCGGTGGAGCAGGCGCGGGCGTGAACGGACCGTGTGCTGCTCGTGCCGCAGTTGACGGATCACGTCGCTCATGCGCATCTCAGTCGCCCTCCAGAACCGGATAGATCGGCATCATCGTCTCGGTCGGCGGCAGCGGCAGTCGCCGACGCACGTCGGCGAGCTCCATGTTCCGGAGCAGATAGCCACCGCGGTCACCGGCCCGCACAGAAGGGAATGCCCTGGTGATCTCCGATGCCGATGGTACGGGTGTCTGGAACAGCCAGTCGCCGCGAGCCGCGCCGCGCGCTCCCTGGGTCTCGGACGTTCCAGCCTTGGGTCGCTGCGCGGCGACAGCGTCCCGCCAGGTGGAGCCGGCCCCGCCGGCGAGTGCCAGGAGGTCGGCCACGACGGCGCTCGAGGTGGCCGGTCCACCGGCGCCTGGACCACGGAACCAGACCCGCCCGATCGGATCGCCCTCCACCTCGATGACGTTGGTAACGCCAGCGGTCGAGCCGAGCACGGAACCGACCCGCACGGCGGTCGGCATGACGGAGGCCACGACACGGCCGTCGGCACGCCGCTCGGCGTGGGCAACGAGCTTGATCGTCAGTCCGAGACCGGCGGCCGCCGACATGGCGTTCGCGCTGACGCCGGTGATGCCGGGTGCGCCGTCGCCGGCTGCGGCGGGCGGGGCGAGCGTGACCGCGTCGAGATCCAGCCACTCGCCGAAGGCGAGTCGGACCAGGACCACCAGCTTGGCGGCGGCATCGTTGCCGGCAACATCGGCCGTTGGGTCCGCCTCGGCGTAGCCGCGTGCCTGGGCGTCGGCCAGCGCGGCTTCGTAGCTCCGGCCCTCGCGGGACATCGCCGTAAGGATGAAGTTGGTGGTGCCGTTGACGATGCCGCGAACCGCCCGGATCTCATTCGCGGCGAGGTCCTCGGCGAGCGGCCGGAGTACCGGGATGCCGCCGCCCACGGCAGCTTCGAACCGCAGCGACCCGCCACCGGCTCGGGCGGCAGCTTCCAACTCGGCGCCGTACCGCGCCAGGAGTGCCTTGTTGCCCGTGACGACCGATCGCCCGCCAGCGAGCGCGGCGGCCACGAGGGAACGTGCCGGATCGATGCCACCGAGCAGCTCCACGACCACGTCGGGCGCATGCCGCTGGATGGCACCGGCCAAGTCGCCCGTGACCTCGATCGAGTCCGGCAGCGCCACGCCACGCGGCCTTTCCGGGTCACGGACACCCACCGCCACCAGCTCGAGTGCCCGACCGTGCCGCCCGACGGCCCGTGCCGGGTCGACCAGGTAGCGCGCCACCTCGCGGCCCACGGTGCCCAGCCCGAGCAGCACGATCCGGAGGGCGTGTGGTGACGCTGGCATCCGACCGATCGTAGCGGAGCGGACGCTCGGCTACACTCGGGCGACCATGACGCTCGACGCCCTGTCAGACGCCGCCCCGACGCCTGCACCCGGGGCGCCACCACCCACCACGACTGACGTGGCTGCAACGCGAGGGCGGGTCTTCTCCGGCGTCCAGCCGTCAGGCCTGCCCCATCTCGGCAACTACCTTGGCGCGTTCCGCAACTACATCGCGATGCAGGAGGGCTACGACGCCATCTACTGCATCGTCGATTACCACGCGCTCACCAGCACGCACGATGGCGAGGTCATCCGTCGAAACGCCCGGGAGATGGCACTCGGCCTTCTCGCGCTCGGCCTCGACCCTGAGCGGTCGATCCTGTTCCGCCAGTCGGATCGCCCGGAACACCTCGAGCTCAGCTGGCTCTTCTCGAGCGTCGTCCCCGTCAGCTGGGTCGAGCGGACCCCTTCGTTCAAGGAGAAGCGGCGGACCCAGCCCGACGACGTCAACCACGCGCTGCTGAGCTACCCGGTCCTCCAGGCCGCGGACATCGCCATCTATCACGCCGGCTACGTGCCAGTAGGTTCGGACCAGGCCGCCCATGTCGAGCTGGCGCGTGAGATCGTCCGTGCCTGGAACACGCGCTACGGCGACTATTTCGTGGAGCCCAAGGCGGTGTTCACCGATTCGCCGATGATCAGGGGCACCGACGGCGTCACCAAGATGAGCAAGTCGCTCGGCAACACGATCGACCTGTTCGCCCCGGAAGCCGAGTTGCGCAAGCAGGTCACATCGATGGTGACCGACACGCAGCGGATCCTGCGCACGGATCCCGGGCGACCGGAGGTCTGCAACGTCTGCCAGCTTCACCGCTACTTCGGCGAGGACTACGAGTCCATCTGGGAGGGCGAGCGGACCGCTCGGACCGGCTGCGTCGATACGAAACGGCTGCTCGCCGACCGGATCCTGTCGCGTTTCGCCGAGGCCCGCGCACGCCTGGAGGAGCTGGCCGCGCGGCCTGGACTCGTCGAAGAGATCCTCCGTGCCGGGGCCGAACGCCTGGCACCGCAGGCCAGCGAGACGGTCCGCGTCTGCCATGAGCGCATGGGGCTCGGTCCGCGCTGACCGCGATCAGCGCCGCGTCACCACCAGGTAGTAGCTCGCCAGGTCGTCGTGGTGGCCGCGGGCCAGCTG
>JACDBP010000301.1 GCA_013694835.1 Chloroflexota bacterium | reverse complement strand
TGGGGGCGACCCCGTCCGAGTTCGAGTCTCGGCTTCGGCACCAGCCAGGGCCGGCTTCCGGGGCCAGCGTAGCAGGGGCCTCGTGCTACACTGCGCGCGTTTCCTTTCAGCTCCGACGATCGTCGCCGTCCAGCCGGGCGAGCTGATCCCGACGATCGGGGCAGATCCCATGGGAAGGAGTCCCTGTCTCTGTGCGTCGCTATGAACTGATGCTCGTGCTGCGTCCCGACCTGGCTGATGACCGGGTCCAGGCGACGCTTGACCGGGCTACCCGTAGCATCACCGGCTCGGGCGGCCAGATCGTCAAGGTCGGCCCGTGGGGCCGCCGCCGCCTGGCCTATCCCATCGGGCAGCACCGTGAGGGCTCGTACTTCATCGTCATCTTCGATGCACCGTCAGAGGCGCTGGCGGAGCTGGAGCGGGGGCTCAACATCACCGAGGAGGCGATGCGCCACCTGGTGACCAGGATCGAGCGGCCCGTCGGCGGGCGCCGAGCTTCGGCGGCGGCCGGCGAGGGGTTGGACACGGACGCCGACCAGGACGCCGAGCTCGCGGCGCCGCCCTCCGACGAGGAGCCGGAACCCGATCTCGAGTTCATCGACGAGTCCGAGAGCGAGGCCGCTCCGGCGGCCATCGAGTAGCGCGGAGAGGACCTAACCGTGTCGCTCAACAAGTGCATGATCATCGGCAACCTCGGGCGCGATCCCGAGATGCGCTACACGCCCAACGGGCAGGCCGTGACCCAGTTCACGGTCGCCACGAACCGTCGCTGGAAGGGCCAGAACGAGGAGTGGCAGGAAGAGACCGAGTGGTTCCGCGTCGTCGTCTGGGCACAGCAGGCGGAACGAGCTGCTGAGCGCCTGCGCAAGGGCCACAAGGTCTACATCGAGGGCCGCATCCAGACCCGGCAGTGGGAGGATCAGAGCGGCCAGAAGCGATACACCACGGAGCTCGTCGCCAACCAGGTGACGAGCCTCGAGCGCCGCGAGCGCGGCGAGGACGGTGAGTACCCGCCGTTCCCGGGCTCGGAGGGCGGCTCGCCAGGCGGCGGATCGTCCGGCGGCGGCTCATCCGGCGGCGGACCGTCGGGGAGTGACTCACCGGCTCCCCGAAGCGGCGCGACCGCATCCGCCGGCACGACCGGCAGCAGCGACCCGTCCGACGCGCAGCCTGCTCCCGACTACGACGACCTTCCGTTCTGACCACCGTTCCAGGAGAGACTTGACGCATGCCGCCCGCCCGAACCTCGGCCAAGAAGCGCGACGACTTCTATCGCGATCGACGCCGCCGCAAGGTCTGCGCCTTCTGCGCAGACAAGACCGCCCAGATCGACTACAAGGAGATCAATCGGCTGCGGCGCTACCTCTCCGAACGCGCCAAGATCGAGCCGCGCCGCAAGACCGGCACCTGCGCCGAGCATCAGCGCGAGCTATCGGTGGCCCTCAAGCGTGCCCGCCACGTGGCTCTCCTGCCATACGCACCGCAGCACCTCCGACCCTGACAGGACCGGCGCGAAGCTGGCCACGGCCCTGACGGCCACACCATGAACGACATCCTGCTCCTGCTCGTGGCCCTGGTGGTGATCCTGCTCGGCGCCGAGCTGTTCACCAACGGTATCGAGTGGTTCGGCCGCAAGCTGGATCTCGCCGAGGGCGCCGTGGGGAGCGTGCTCGCGGCCGTCGGGACAGCGTTGCCGGAGACGATGATCCCCATCGTCGCCATCCTCTTCAGCGGCGCTGCAGCCGGAAGTGCGGCGGCGGGTCACGCGAACGAGGTCGGCGTCGGGGCCATCCTCGGGGCCCCGTTCATGCTCGCCACCCTGGCGATGTTCGTGACCGGTGCCGCGGTCATGTACGCCGGCCGGAGGCGAGCGACCGGCGACCAGATGCTCGTCGACACCGCGGTGCTGGGCAAGGACGTGCGCTACTTCTTCGTGACGTACGGGATCGCGGTCGGTGCTGCCTTCCTGCCGCAGCAGTTCGCGATCGGCAAGCTCGCCGCCGGGGTGCTGCTGATCGTCCTGTACGGCCTCTACGTCAAGGCTCACTTCGAGGCGGACCCCACGGTCGATATGGAGGACCTCGCTCCGTTACGGTTCCATCGCCTGGACCGGCGTGCCCGCCGGGAGCTGCCGGCGGAGCCTCGCCTGCGGGTCATCAACCTGCAGGTCCTGGCGGCGCTCGCCTGCATCATCGTCGGCGCCGTGGTGTTCGTGGACGCCGTCGAGCACCTCTCCACGTCGCTCGGCGTCGCGCCGGCCATCCTGGCCCTGGTCGTCGCGCCCATCGCCACGGAGCTGCCCGAGAAGTTCAACAGCCTCCTCTGGGTGCGCCAGGGGAAGGACACGCTGGCGATGGGCAACATCACCGGTGCGATGGTGTTCCAGTCATGCATCCCGACCTTCGTCGCGCTCGTCTTCGCGGCGGACTCGTGGTCGGTGACGCGCGACTCGTTGGTGACGTTCGCGTCGGCCGGCATCGCGTTCGTCGCGACGGCGCTGATCTTCGTGCCGATGATGCGTCGTGGCCGGCTCAACGGCCGGACCCTGCTCATCGGCGGCGTCCTCTACCTCCTGTACCTGGGCCTCGTGGCTGCCTCCGTGGCGGGCCTCATCTGAGTGCTATCCTCGACCGGATGCTGACCCAGAAGCCCGAGGCGGTGAAGGCCCAGGGGACCGGCGCCCGTCCCTCCGGATCGACCGTGGTCTGCTATTTCGAGGACGCGTTCGTCCCGCTCGCCGAGGCCAAGGTCGGCGTGATGACGCATGGCTTCCTGTACGGCACCGCGGTCTTCGAGGGCATCCGGGCGTACTGGAATGCCGAGCAGGGCCAGCTCTACGGCTTGAAGCTCGCGGATCACTACCGGCGCCTGACCCAGTCGACGCGCGTGATGCTGATGGACTCGCCCTACACGGTCGACGAGCTGGTGGGGCTGACGGTCGACCTGCTGCGTCGCAACGGCTTCCGCGAGGACACGTACGTCCGGCCATCCTTCTACAAGTCGACCGAGGCGATCGGCGTGCGCCTCCACAACCTCGAATCGAAGTTCCTGGTGTTCGCCATCCCGTTCGGCAACTACATCGACACCGAGGGCGGCATCACCGCGCAGACCGTCTCGTGGCGGCGCAACAGCGACGTGTCGATCCCGGCGCGTTCCAAGATCGTCGGCGCGTATGTGAACAGCGCTTTCGCGAAGTCCGAGGCGCAGCTCAACGGGTACGACGAGGCGATCGTGCTGACGCTTGACGGCCACGCGTCCGAGGGCAGCGCCGAGAACCTGTTCATGGTGCGCGACGGCGTCCTCATCACGCCGCCGGTGACCGACGACATCCTGGAGGGCATCACGCGCGAGGCCCTGATGGAGCTCGCCGAGCGGGAGATGGGGCTGCGGGTGGTCGAGCGATCGATCGACCGCTCCGAGCTGTATGTCGCGGACGAGGTCCTGCTGTGCGGCACCGGCGCCCAGGTCTCGCCGGTCATCTCGATCGACCACCGCCAGATCGGCACAGGCCGTGTCGGGCCGATCGGGGGCAGGCTCAAGGATCTGTACTTCGAAGCGGTCCGCGGCAGATCGCCCGCGTACAGCCGCTGGCTGACGCCGATCTACTGATCGCGTCCGGCGTGGACGTCGGCCTCGAGGGAGCATCGTGAGCAACAACGCGCCGGTCGCGGAGGCCGTCGACCCTGTCGAGGGACCGGCTGGTCGCGTGGTTGACATGACCAGCGTCGTCAACGCCGCGGCCCCGCCATCGATCGATCTCCCCGGAGACGATGTGCCGGACGAGCTGGCGGCGCGCGACGGCCAGGTCACGGTGGCCGTGTCGCCGGTGGGGACGCTCGCCGAGCCGTCTCCCCGCTATGGGAGGTTGCTGGAGATCCTGCCGGGCCTCGTGACCTACGTGCTGCTCCTGGTGCCCATCCTGCTCAGCTTCCGCGTCCCGCAGCTGGTCGCCTGGTTCGTCATCACCTTCGACTTCTACTGGCTCTACAAGGCGACGTCGATGGCGTTCGCGGTGAGCGTGGCGTACGCGCGCATACGCGACACCGTGGCCATCGACTGGACGGATCGGCTCGAGGGACTGGCCGACGCTCGCGCGCGTGAGCACGTGCTGGGGGCACGTCTGGCGGCGGTCGACGAACGGGTCGCGGCACTTGCGGCGAGCGGTCAGCGCATGGCGGCGCGAGGCGGACGCCGCGTGGCGAAGCAGTTCCGGGAGGAGCTCGCCGAGCTCGCTCGATCGCGCCGCGACGGTGTGACGCCAGTGGATCCGCGGACGCTCGTCCACGTGGCCCTGATCCCGACCTATACCGAGACCTACGAGAAGCTGGAGGCAACGGTCCGGGCGCTGGCCGAGGCCGACTGGCCGACCGAGCGAAAGCTCGTCGCCATCATCACCCGCGAGACCGATCACGGCGGCCGCGAGAACGTGGCCCGTCTGCGTGCCCTGTTCGGTGATCGGTTCGGACGCTTCTTCCATATCCTCGACCCGCTGGAGCCGGGCATCGTGGTCGGCAAGTCGAGCGCCATGGCCTACGGGGGCCGGTGGCTCTACCGCACCCTGGGTGAGCTTGGCTACGACCCCGAGCTGGTGATCGTGACGGACCTCGACTCCGACTTCCGCGTGCACCCGAGCTACTTCGCCTATCTCGCGTACCGCTACGCGACCGAGCCCGAGCGGCGTCATCGGCTGTTCCAGCCGGTGCCGATGTTCCACAACAACCTGTGGGACGTGCCGCTGCCGGCACGCCTCATCGCGATCAGCGGCACCCACGTCCAGATGTGGCGGTCGCTCCACCCCGAACGGCTGGTCAGCCTCAGCTCATATGCTGTCTGCCTCCAGACCGCCCACGAGATCGGCTACTGGGCGACGGACGCGATCCCGGAGGACTCCCGCTTCTACTGGCGCTCGTTCTTCCACTACCACGGCGACTTCGCCGCCGTGCCGCTCTTCATCCCGATCTACGGCGACGCGGTCCGGGCGCGCTCGTACGGACGCACGCTGGTGGCGCAGTACCTCCAGATCCGCCGCTGGGCGTGGGGAGTAACGGACATCCCGTATTACGTCCACCAGGCGCTCCGGCATCCGGAGATCCCACTGCGGCAGCGCGTCCGTCGGTTGGGTGACCTCTGGTTCGACCACATCAATTGGGCGATCGCGCCGTTCGTGCTGGTCTTTGGCGCCTCACTGCCGCTGCTCCTGAATCCCGACTTCCGGGAAACGACGCTGGGCCAGAACCTGCCGTACTACGGGGCGCTGCTGCTGACGGGCGCGTTCTGCATGCTCTTGATCCTGATCGAGATCGAGACCCGTCTGGCGCCACCGCGGCCCGACTCGTTCGGCCGGTTCCGGAGGCTGGCCGCCTACGGCGAGATGCTGTTCGCGCCCATCGTCGGCATCTTCTTCGGCAACCTGCCAGCACTCGACGCCCAGACCCGCCTGATGGCCGGCCGCTACCTGGAGTACCGGGTCACCGAGAAGGCGTAGCGGCGGCTCAGGGGCTGGGCGTGAGGTTCGGGGTGAGGCCGCCGGTGATGATCACGAAGTTGGCGGTCTGCGACGGGTCCTCGAGGGACTCGACGCTCGAGCCGAAGTAGCCGGTAAGCGCCTTGATGGTCTCCGGCATCTCTTCTGCAGCGCCGTTGTAGGCCCGGATGACCGTCTGCTGGTAGTCGGTCCGGTCGGCGCGTCCGCCGTTGTCGGTCGGCACGGTCGCCTCCAGGCCCTGTTCCTGCAGGAAGGCCGCGATCTGTGTCTGCTGGCCCTGGATCTCGGAGCCGCGAAGCACCTTCACGGCGGCGCCCTCGGCGGCGACCTTCTCGCGCTGCTGCTCGAGCGCCGGGTCGACGGTGAAGGCCTCGGCCACCGCCTGGCGGATGTTCGACACGTTGGGGATCAGCTCGTACAGGCCGGTGCCGGGGCAGGGATAGCACACGGTCACGTACCTCCGATTCGCGAAGGCGGTGGAGCGGAGGTTGTCCAGGTCGATCGCCTGGGCCAGCGTCACCAGGCGCGGGAACAATGACGGGGGGATGTCGGTCTTGACGGTCTTCCGGACCGACGTGAAGAGCGCGTCGATGCGGCCCGGAGCCAGGAGCGACGCCAGGTCCGTCTGGTTGCGGATGGAGGTGATGACGCGCTGCTGCCGCTGGGCTCGATCGAAGTCGGAGGTCGCGTGCCGCGCCCGCGCATACGCGAGCGCCTCCGGGCCGTCCATGTGCTGGATGCCCGGCGGGATGTAGAGATTGAGCGAGCCCCGCCCGTCGTCCGTCGGATAGTGGTCGTCGTGAACGGGGTTCTGGACATCGATCGTCACCCCGCCCAGCGCGGCGACCACGTCCAGGAAGCCCTGGAAGTCCACGGCGATGTAGTACTTGATGTCGAGCTGGAAGAGTTCGCCGAGGGCACCCTTCAGGGCGATGAAGCCGCGCTGTGCGTCGGTCCCCGGGAAGAGGTCCTTCGAGTTCCGGGCGATCGTGTAGATGGTGTTGATCTTGTTGGGGTAGACGCCGTTCGCGTACGCGCTGGCGGCGCGCCATTCCTTCGGCAGCGGCACGCGCGTCGTGTCGCGGGGCAGGCTGAACATGGCGACCTGCTTGGTGGCGGGATCGATGCTCGCGACGATCATCGTGTCGGTGAGGTACCCGCCGCCGCCCGGCCGCCGGTCCGCGCCGATGAGCAGGATGTTGAGCCGCTCCTTGCCGTCCCACGCTGGTCCCTGGGTCGGCGTGGCGGTCGGTCCGTCGGTCGGTGCCGGCGTCGCCCCAGGAGCCAGCGTGGCCGAGGGCGCGGCCGTGATGAAGCCCGAGTCGTCGGGGCTGAAGCTCGGTTCGGGGCTCTCTACGTCGCCACTGCCGAGCCCCGTGACCACCTCGTACACCGACCAGTTCAGACGACCCAGCGCGACGTGCCCCAGGCCCAGCAC
>JACDBP010000249.1 GCA_013694835.1 Chloroflexota bacterium | reverse complement strand
ATCGTGGATCGTCGCCACGTACGGCACGCGGGTCCGGAGCGGGGCCACCGCGATGGGGTAGTGCACCAGGTCGGCGCACAGACGCCGGGCGTCGCGGTCAGCGTGTCGCAGCAGCCAGGGCAGGTAGCGCCCGCCGTCGAGGGTGGTCCTGGCCACGGCCGGGACGTCCGCGAACGGCCCACCGGGCCGCACGCCGAGGAGCGCAAGCTGACCGGGAGCACGCTGGCCGACCTCGGCCACGATCTTGGCGATGTAGACGCCCACGCCGGTGGTCTCGCCTCGCGGCGGTGCGACATCCAGCGCGAAGCGAGGTTCCCGTAGCATGGCTGCGCATGCTAGAGCCCAGCGGATCCGTCCGCCGCCGGACGTCGCCGGCACCGCGGTCGGCCGTGGTCCATGACTTCTTCGTCACCGAGGGCGGCGGCGAGGCGGTCGCCCTGGAGTTCGCCCGGCTGCTGCCACAGGCGCCCGTCCATACCTCCTTCTTCGATGCGGCCCGCTTCGGTGACCGGCTCGACCCGGCGCGCGTGCGCACGTGGCCCCTCCAGCGGCTCCTCGGTCCGACGCGTCACTTTCGGGCGCTCTACCCGCTCTACCCGCTGTACTTCGGGGCGCTCGATCTGCGCCGCGCGCGCCTCGTCATCAGCAGTTCCGTGGCGTTCACGAAGGCCGTTCGAACGGCACCATCGTCGCTCCACCTGAGCTACGTCTACACGCCGCTGCGCTATGCCTGGCAGCTCGAGAGCTACCTCCAGGGCTCCAGCCTGCCGCGTCCCGCCAAGGCCGCGGCCCGCGCCATCCGGCCGCTCCTGCAACGCTGGGACCGTGGCACCGCGGGACGGCCCGACGTCATCGTGACGTCCAGCGAGACGGTGCGCCGGCGCATCCAGCGGCTCTGGGACCGCGACGCGGAAGTGATCCATCCTCCGGTGGAGACCGCCGGCATCGCGCTGTCCACCCGCGACGACGGCTACCTGCTCATCGCGTCACGACTGCTGGCATACCGCCGCGTCGACCTGGCCGTGGCGGCGGCGACGCGGCTCGGCCGCCGGTTGGTCGTCGTCGGCGACGGCCCGGAGCGCGCCCGCCTGGAACGCATCGCGGGTCCCACGGTCCGATTCGCCGGGCACATCGACCGGGCCGCCCTGCTGGAGCTGTTCGCTGGCTGCCACGCCTATCTCGTGCCCGGTGTCGAGGACTTCGGCATGGCCCCGGTCGAGGCGATGGCCGCCGGCAAGCCGGTCGTCGCACGGCGCGCGGGAGGCGCCACGGAGACCGTCGTCGATGGCGCCACGGGCATCTTCTTCGATGAGCCGACGGCAGCGGCGCTGGCCGACGCCATCGAGCGACTGGACCGGACCGCCCTCTCGCCGGACGTTGCGCGTGCCCGTGCCCTGACCTTTGACGGCGACGTCTTCCGGCGTCGCTGGCGGGAGCTGCTCGCCAGGGAGGGCGCAGACCCGTCGCTATACTCCGGCGGATGGATCGAACCGCGCTGATCACCGGCATCACGGGTCAGGACGGCTCGTATCTTGCCGAGCTGCTGCTTGAGAAGGGCTACCGCGTCGTTGGCATGACGCGTCGATCCTCCACCGACCACCACGAGCGGATCGCCCACCTGGCGGGCAAGGTCAAGCTGGTCCAGGGTGACCTGCTCGACCAGGCGTCGATCGTGGCGGCGATGCTGAGCGAGCGTCCCGCCGAGGTCTACAACCTGGCCGCCCAGAGCTTCGTGCCGACATCCTGGAACCAGCCGGTGCTGACCGGCGAGTTCACGGCGCTCGGCGTGACCCGCATGCTGGAGGCGATCCGCCAGGTCGATCCGACGATCCGCTTCTACCAGGCATCGTCCTCCGAGATGTTCGGCAAGGTCCGCGAGGTGCCGCAGAACGAGTTGACCCCGTTCCACCCCCGGAGCCCGTACGGTGTCGCCAAGGCGTACGGCCACTACCTGACCGTCAACTATCGCGAGTCGTACGACATCTTCGCGGTCTCCGGGATCCTGTTCAATCACGAGTCGCCCCGACGCGGCCTCGAGTTCGTGTCCCGCAAGATCACGGACGCCGTGGCGCGCATCAAGCTCGGCTTCGCGGACGAAGTGCCGCTGGGCAACCTCGACGCGCGGCGGGATTGGGGGTTCGCCGGCGACTACGTCGATGCGATGTGGAGGATGCTCCAGGGCGACGAGGCCAGGGACTACGTCATCGCCACCGGCAAGGCTCATACCGTACGCGAGCTGTGCCACGTGGCCTTCGAGCACGTCGGGCTGGACTACCAGGAGTTCGTGCGCACCGACGAGGACCTCTTCCGACCCGCCGAGGTCGACCAGCTGTTGGGCGACGCCACACTCGCGCGTACGGAGCTCGGCTGGACGCCCAGGGTGAGCTTCGAGCAGCTGGTGCGGATGATGGTCGACGCGGACCTGGAGCGCTACCGCGTGCTCGGTCGCGCCGGCATGATCCCCGGCTCGCAGGACGCCATCGCCCGATGAGGGTGCTCGTCACCGGCGCCGGCGGGTTCGTCGGGCGATGGCTGACGAGCGAGCTTGAAGCGGCCGGGCACGAGGTGGCCGGCCCGTCGACCGAGGCGCTCGACGTCACGGACCGGGCGGCGTGGGTCAGGACCCTGGAGCACGTCCGTCCGGACGCCATCGCCCACCTTGCCGCGGTGGCCTATGCCCCGGACGCCGCGGATGATCCGGCGAACGCCTTCCGTGTCACGGTCGGTGGCACGCTGGACCTGGTGGAGGCGCTGCGTCAGACCGGCCAGCGGCCGGGCCTCCTGGTCTCCGGCTCGTCGGAGGTCTACGGTGCGCCGCGGCCCGACGCGCTGCCCATCGACGAGGCCGCCCCACTCATGCCGCGCACGCCGTACGCCATCTCCAAGGTCGCCCAGGAGGCCGTCGCGGTCCGCGCGGCCACGGACCTGCCGCTACCGGTGGCGGTGACGCGGTCGTTCAACCACACAGGACCCGGGCAGCGTCCGGTCTTCGTGGTACCGGCGCTTGCCTCCCGCGTCATGGCAGTGGTGCGGAACGGTCCATCAAAGCGCGTCCGTGTCGGCAACCTGGACGTCTGCCGTGACTTCACCGACGTTCGTGACGTCGTCCGCGCCTACCGGCTGCTGCTGGAGCACGTCGGTGGCGGTTCCGCCGCCCCGGGGGCGTCGGTCCTCAACGTGGCACGCGGGCGGTCCGTTTCCATCCGCTCGATCCTGGAGGGGTTCATCCGGCTCTCGGGCGTGCCGATCGAGTTCGAGGTGGATCCCGCCCTCGTCCGCCCTGACGACCCGCCGAACATCTACGGCGATGCGTCGGCGCTGACCGCGCTAACCGGCTGGCAGCCGGAGCGTGACTTCTCGGAGACGCTCGCCGACATCTGGGCGACCGCGGAGCCGACGCCGGACCCACCGAAGGGCTAGCCTCCGACGATCGGCTGCCCAGGGCGATCAGCTGCCGAGGCGGCTCGGGTGCGCCCGGTAGCCGCGGCCTCCAGCGGGACCTCTTCGTATCCCCATCGCCGGACGATGTCGGGCCGCCCGATGAGCTCCGCGAGCCGGCGCACGTCGGAGGCGTACTCGCGACGCAGGCGCTCGCGCACCTGCGGCGACATGGGCGGTGATGGCGCCTGCTGCGTATTCGCGCGGGAGATGGCGCGCCTGACGCCCTGGTGCCACAACCGGTGCCGGACGCGTCCCGGGACGGCGGCCCGAACTACGCGCTGCAGGCCGATGGGTGGTGCGTGGAGCCAGCGGGCGAGCAGCGGGCTGCGGGACCGGCGGGCCGCGTTTACCCGCTCGAACGACGGGCGGAAGGTCGGGTCGACGCCGAGGAACCTCAGGATCCCCTCGTATGCCCCCGCCGGGTCCTGTGCGAAGTCGTCGTAGATGACGTAGTGGATCTGCTCCGGGGAAAAGGCTGCCTGGAACCGCGCGACCTGGTCCGCCAGGTGGCCGATGCCAAGGTAATCGAGGAACTCGGGGATGGCCGGCCGGCCGACGACGCGCCCCCGGAACCGGTCGATGCCGGCGTCGAGCGCCACTCCCATGTCCGTGATGTCCTCGATCCCGTTGGCCACGTTGTGGGTGTGGAGCGAGCGGAGCAGCTCGACCGGATCACGGAGCATCATCAGGATGCGCGCCCGCGGCTCGAAGGCGGCGATCTCCGCCGCCGCGGTCTGCGAGAAGAGGTAGAAGACCGACGCCTCGCCGACCGCCCGCTCGGTCGTCACACCGTCGAACAGGGCGAGATAGGCGTCGCGGTCGTTCACGAAGCGCGGCGACCGGATGTCGCTGCCGAAGTGATGCGGCTCCTTGCGCCGGGGCATGAACACCTCGGGATGCGCGCCGAGGTACTCGTGCATGGCCGTCGTGCCGCACTTCGGCGCACCGACGAGGAAGAAGCCGGGCCGCTTCTGCCTGGTTGCGGCGGGGTCGTGGTCAGCCATGTGGCTACGATACCCCGGCTGAGGTCGCGCCCGTCCAAGCGCCGTCGTCCGCGACGACGCCGTCCCGAAGCCGAAAACGGACCGCCGATGATCTACTCCCAACGCCACGGGTTCGTCTTCGTCAAGACCCAGAAGACCGCCGGGACCAGCATCGAGGTGCTGCTGTCCGGATCGGTCGGGCCGGATGACGTGGTGACGCCGGTCGAGCCGCCCGAACGTGGCCACGAGGCGCGCAACCACGCCGGCCGGTTCCTGCCGATCGCCGAGCTGCGCGCCGGCCTGCCCGCCGGCGGAGCGCTGCGGGACCTGCTCGCCGCCCGTCGGTTCTACAACCACATGCCCGCCGCACTCATCCGGGCGCGGCTGCCACGTGGGGCTTGGGAGCATTCCTTCACCTTCGCAGTGGAGCGAAACCCCTGGGACAAGACGCTCTCGCGGTACCGATCGGTTCGCGCCCGGACCGGCCAGCTGATGCCCTTCGATGCGTTCCTGCGAACACGACACTTTCCGATCGACCACTCGCTGTACACGGAACCGAAGGATCCACGCCGCATCATCGTCGACCGCGTGATTCCCTACGAACGGCTGGACGAGGGGCTGTCGGAGGTCCTGGCGCAGCTCGGTCTGCCGTTCGAGCCGCCGCTCGCGTTCCGCGCCAAGGCGAGTGCGCCCGTCGAGCGGCCGCCCTACCAGGAGGCCTATTCCCCGGAGCAGCGCGACCTCGTGGCTCGTGCCTTCGCGGCCGAGATCGAGCTCCACGGGTACACCTTCGACTGACCGCACGACCGCCGGGAGCGCCGCCTCAGATGCCGAGGACGTTGGTCCGCAGTCCGAGCCGGCGGCGGACTAGCACGTTCTGCACGCCGTTGGTGAAGACGATGCCGGCACTGCTGGCGAACGCGGCGCCGATCACCCCGAGCAGCGGCACAAGGACCAGCACCAGCACGATCTCGAGGATGACACCGACCGTCACCCCAAGGGCGGCAGCGCGCTCCTGGCCGGTCATCGCCAGGAGGGTCCCGGTGGGACCTGCGGCCGTGCCGAGCACCCGACCCACGGTCAGCACCACGAGCGGGCCTGCGCCCCGCTCGAAGCCGGGTCCGAACAGGTCAAGGAAGGCCCCGCCGAAGACGATGAACGCAGCGGCCACGACGACGGTGACCGCGACCGCGCTCCGAACGGTGAGCGTCAACTCGCGCTGGAGCCTGGCGCGCTCGCCGCGGGCCCAGAGACGGGCGAAGGTGGGTGCGCTGGTGGCATTGATGACGGTCAGCGGGATGCCGATCATGGCCGCCCCGCGCACGGCGACGGCGTACACGCCGGCGTCCTCGGGCCCCAGCAGGATGCCGACCAGCACGAGGTCCACCTGGGCCCCGATGACGGCGATCGTCGCCAGGTAGGCCAACGGCAGCGCCGACGGAAGCCACGCCTGCGGCTCCTCTGAGGGTCCGTGGCGGCGCGCCCCAAGGTGGCGCCGCAGCAGCACGACGCTGACCACCAGGGCCACGGCGGTCGCGACGACGACCAGGCTGACGCCCAGCAGCGCGGTCGGCTGCTGGACCCCCAGCAGCAGCGCACCACCCGCCAGCAGCAGTAGCAGGCCCGGGCGGATCAGGGTCTCCGGCACGAAGCTCAGGGCGACGCGGTGGAGTCCCTGGAGCGCCGATTGCCGGACGTTGATGAAGACCGTGAGGGGGACGATCGTGGCGCCGAGGGCGAAAGCCAGCGGTGCCCCGAGGCCATGTGGATCGCCCAGCAGCGCGCCGAACCCGGCGAGCGCGAGCGCGAGGGCCACGGCGAGGGGCAGCACGACCCGCTGGGCGAGGCGCAGGATCCCCCGGATCCGCGTCCACTCATCACGGGACTCGAACGCGGCGAGCTCTCGGACCAGCAACCGCTCGAAGCCGAGCATCGCCGGCGTCGAGAGGAGCGTCGTCCAGGCGATGACGAGCGCATAGACCCCGAACGCGGCCACGCCAAGCAGCCGCGCCATCGCGAACGTCGCGAGGAAACCGAGGCCGATGGCCGCGATCCGCAGACCGAACGTGCCGGCCACGACGCGGTGGCGGGTCAGCGGTAGCCCCAGAGAGCGGGCAGATCCGGTCGGTCGATGAGGTCCGCGAGCCGGTCCACCTCCGGCGCGTACTCGGCCCGCAGGCGAGCCTCCAGGTCAGGGTCGATCGGCATGGGCGGCTCGGCGACGCTCGTCGCCTGGAACAGCGGCGTCCGGATCCGGTCGTGCCAGATGCGCTTCCGGATGAGGGGCGGGAGCAGCCGGCGCCCGATCCGCCCGATGACCGCCGGCGGGGCGACCAGCCAGCGCATCAGTCTCGGGCTGCGGGCTCGGCGGGCCACGTTGTGACGCTCGAAGGACGGTTGGTACGTGTCGTCGATGCCCAGGAACCCGAGGAGGTCGCGAAACACCGCCGGCGTGTCACGGGCGAACTCCTCCTGAACGATGACGTGTATCTGCGCGGGCGGGAAGACCGCGCGGTAGCGTTCCAGCTGCTCCGCGTAGCGAGCGGCTCGGCGGTAGTCCAGGAAGTCGGGGTTCAGGGGTGCTCCGGTCACCCGCCCGCGGAACCGTTCCGTGCCGGCCTCCACCGCAACCTCGAACTCGAGATCCTCGATGCCGCGGCCCGTGAAGTGGTTGTGCAGCGAGCGCATCTGGGCCACGGGCTCGCGGACCATCACGATGATGCGGGCTGCCGGGTCAAAGACAGCGATCTCGGCCGCTGCATCGCGGGAGCGCAGGTAGCGCACCGAGGCCTCGCCGACGATCGGCGCATCGCCCGCCTCTCGAAAGAGGGCCAGGTAGTCGGCCCGCTCGTTGACCGTCCGCTCCGTCCGAACGTC
Source organism: Chloroflexota bacterium (assembly GCA_013694835.1). GTDB lineage: Bacteria > Chloroflexota > Limnocylindria > Limnocylindrales > CSP1-4 > JACDBP01. The sequence continues at coordinate 365 of JACDBP010000249.1, read as the reverse complement.
GGAGCCGAAGTGATTGGGCTCCTTGAGCGGCGACATGAAGACCTGGGGGTGGCCCGCGAGGTAGCGCCAGAGCGAGCCCGAGCCGCACTTGGGGGCACCCACGATGAACAGGTTCGGGCGCCCTCCCGCGCTCATGCCGCGCTCGCCGGCTCGTCATGGCCGTAACCCCAGAGCGCCGGCAGGTCCGGCCGTCCGATGAGCTCAGCGAGCCTCATGACTCCGGGCGCGAACTCGGCGCGCAGCCGCTCCTCCAGGGCCGGCTCGATGGGCGCCGCGACGCCCCTTGCGGAGGTGGCCTGGATGAGGGGCCTGCGGAGGATCCTGTGGAGCCGCTTCTGCAGCAGCGGCGGCAGGACGCGCCGGAC
>JACDBP010000240.1 GCA_013694835.1 Chloroflexota bacterium | reverse complement strand
GATGAGCACCCCGCAGTACTTCGACCGCGACGTGATCCGGCCCCGCATCATCAGGGCGATGGAGCGGGCCCGCAACCCCGCTGGCGCCGAGCGCCAGGCCGCGGCGGTCCACGCCGGGGGGTCACGGGCTGCCGCGTTGCGCGAGACCCGGGTGCCGTCCCTCATCCTCCACGGAGCGCTCGATCCGCACCTGCCCGTGGAGAATGCCCATCGGACGGCGGCAGCCATCCCCGGCTCCCGCCTGGTGGTCATCCCCGACCTGGCCCACGATCTGCCCGACCAGAAGTGGGACGAGGTCATCGACCTCATCGTCGAGCACGCCCGCCAGGCCGAGGGACGCGCAGCGGTCTGAGCTCAGGTCGCTCGCGAGGTCGTGCCGAGCACCCGGCGAGCCGAATCGGGGATGGGCGCACCCGCGAAGTGGCATGCCGCGGTGTGGCCGGGCGCATGCTCCACGAGTGGCGGGTCAACCTCGGCGCAGATGGCCTGCGCCAGCGGGCAGCGCGTCCGGAAGCGGCAGCCGGAGGGAGGGTCGGCCGCACTCGGCAGCTCGCCCTCCAGGACGATCATCTCCCGCCGCCCGATGGTCCTGGGCGTTGGCACCGCCGACAGCAGGGCGGCCGTGTAGGGATGGAGGGGCCGCTCCATCAACGCCTGGGGTGATGCGGTCTCGACGATCCGGCCGAGGTACATCACGGCGACGCGATCGGAGATGTGGGCGACCACGCCGATGTTGTGGGCGATGAACAGGAACGTCAGCCGGAACCGGTCCCGGAGGTCCAGCAGAAGGTTGAGGACCTGCGACTGGACCGAGACGTCCAGTGCCGAGATGGGCTCGTCGGCCACGAGAAAGCGCGGCTCCAGGATCAGTGCGCGGGCGATGCCGATGCGCTGCCGCTGGCCGCCGGAGAACTCGTGCGGGTAGCGGTCGAGGGCGTCGGCACCGAGCCCCACCCGCTCGAGCATCTCCAGGACGCGCCGGTCCCGCTCGGAGCCCGATCCGAGGCCGTGGATCGCCAGACCCTCACCCACCGTCTGCCGCACGGTCCGTCGGGGGTCGAGTGAGCCGACCGGGTCCTGGAAGACGATCTGCATCTCGCGGCGGAGCGCCTTCCGCTCCGAGCGCCCCAGCGAGACGATGTCGCGACCCTCGAACCTGACATCGCCGGAGGTGGGGCGCAACAGTCCCATCAGCACCCGTCCCAGCGTCGACTTGCCACAGCCCGACTCGCCGACGAGTCCCAGGGTCTCGCCGGGCTGGATGTCAAGGTCGACACCCGCGACGGCCTGGAGGCTGCCCGCGGCACGAGCGAGGAATCCGCCGCGCACCGGGAAGTGCTTGGTGACGCCGCGCGCGGAGATGATCGGTCCGGGTGTCCCGAGGGTCATGACGGGCTGGCCGCCAAGGGCTCCGGAGCATGCTCCGGATGGCGGAGCCAGCATCTCGACCGACCGGTGCCGGCCACGAACAGTCCCGGTTCCTCCGTGACGCAGCGGTCGAAGACGTAGTCGCAGCGCGGCGCGAACCGGCAGCCAGCGGGCCAGGCGAAGGGGCTGGGCACCGTACCCCGGATGACGGGCAGTGGCTGACCGTGCGCAGTGGCGACACCCGGGATGGACTTCAGCAGCGCCTCCGTGTAGGGGTGCCGTGGCTGGGCAAGGATCCCCTCCGTGGCCCCCTGCTCCACGATCCGGCCGGCGTACATGACCACCACGTGATCCGCGATCTGGGAGACGACGCCAAGGTCGTGGGTGATGAGCAGCATCGACATGTCGAGGCGCTCGCGCAACTCGGCCAGCAGGGCGATGATCTGCGCCTGGATGGTCACGTCGAGCGCGGTCGTCGGCTCGTCGGCGATGAGCAGCCTGGGTTCGCACGCGAGCGCGATCGCGATCATCACGCGCTGGCGCATGCCGCCGCTCAACTCGTGCGGATACGAGCGCAGGCGTTCGTTCGCTGCGGGAATCCCGACTTCGTCGAGCAATTCGGCCGCTCGCGCGCGCGCCTGCCGGGGGTTAAGCCCCAGATGCTTGGCCAGCACTTCGCGCAACTGGAAGCCGACCGTGAACACCGGGTTGAGCGAACTCATCGGCTC
>JACDBP010000191.1 GCA_013694835.1 Chloroflexota bacterium | reverse complement strand
AGCATATGCAGCCCGAGGCCGGACGGCGCGGGGCTGGCGGTGAACAGGCAGAGGCGAGGGCGGACCAACGGGCAGACATCCGATCGAGGAGGTGGAGCGAGAACCCTAGCGGGTGTCAGCGTTCCGGTGGGTTGCGGAAACGGCCGTAGGGGTTCCTTCGGCGTAACGTCCCGGGTCGATCTGCTGCCCGGTGGTGCGATCTCGATCACCACGAGCGGGACCGGCGGGGTTCGCGAGCGACTCGGCCACGACTTCGTCGAAAAGGTGCTCCCAACGTCGCGCGACGACCTCTGCCCGGAATTCGCGATCGACGGTCCGGCGAAGCGCCCTCCCGAGGTCGAGCCGAAGCTCGGGCGCCTCCGCGAGGCGGCGGAGGGCGGATGCGGCGGCGGCCGGGTCTCGGTGCGGCACGAACAGCCCGCTGACCTCGTCGACGATCTGTTCCAGCGTGCCGTTGTCCCGCGTGGCGATGACCGGCAGCCCAGCCGCGCCCGCTTCGGCGATCACGTGCGGCATTCCCTCGTCCTGCGACAGCCAGATGAAGATGTCGAGGCCGGCCAGCAGCCGCGGGATGTCCGGGCGGTCGCCAAGGAACCGCACGGCGTGGTCGATCCCGAGCCGGCGCGCCAGGATGGCAAGCTCGTCGGCGTACTCCGGCATGAAGGCGTCTGGCCCGCCGATGACGACGAGCCGTAGCGCCGGCACCTCGCCGATCGCCAGGGCGACGGCCTCGATGACGTCCTCGACCCGCTTCTTCCGGTCGAGCCGACCGACCCAGCCGACGAGGACCCCTTGCTCGGGCACGTCAAGCTCGGCCCGCACGGCCTCCCTGGCGCCCCCGTCCCGTGCCCGGTCGAACTCTTCGACGTCGACCATCGACGGGATCAGCAGCGCATGATGGGGGCGCTCCGGCAGGCTGGACGCGGCGGCATCCCGGATCGAGCCACAGACACCGACGTAGCGCGCGGTTCCCCCGAGCGGGTGGCGCAGTGCTTCCTCGACCAAGCCGCCGTGCTCGATGAGGGGCGGCGGATCCGGCACCAGGTCGAGCGCCGGGCGGATGTCCGCGACGGCCTGGCAGGCGACGAGGACGTTGTAGCGCGGGACGATGGAGGCGAGGTACTCGACGGTCTCGTCGAAGGACAGGTCGTACGGCGTAGTGTCCACCGCGATACCGGCTTCCCGGAGCTGCCGGTGGGTCAGCTCCGGCATCCCGGGCTTGCGGAAGCAGGCCACCACATCCAGCCGGAAGCGGGCCGGGTCGAGGTGGCGAGCGAGCAGCCGAACCTCGGTCTCCTCGCCGCCGACCACGAGCCAGGCGAAGACGAACAGCACGCGGGTCGGCTCGGAGCCGGTCATGACAGGCGCGGCAGGACGTGCTCCACGAATCGAGCGAAACCCGCCGGCTCGGGGTGGTCCATGAATCGGATGGCGAGGTGGTCGACCCCGGCATCGCGGAACGCCTCGAGCTCCCGTGTCACCTCGTCCGCATCGCCGGCGACGATGTGGAGGTCCGGCCAGCGGACGGCGTCCTCGGACCGGTCGGTCACGCTCACCCAGACGATCTGGACCCTGGTGATCGTCGCCGGGTCTCGCCCGGCAGCCTCGCAGTGGCGGTCCAGGACGCCGAGCTTGTGGCGGAACACGTCGACCGGCCAGACGTCCGCGCACCACCAGTCGCCCAGCTCGGCCACGACGCGGAGCGTCCGTCGCTCACCGCCGCCGCCGATCATCAGCGGGATCGGCACGTCCGGAAGCGGGGAAGAGAATGCACCCTCGACCCGGTAGTGCTGGCCGCGGAAGGAGGCCGGGCTCTCTGCCCAGACCGCACGGACGATCCGCGCCGCCTCGTCGAGCTGGGCGATGCGTTCGCCCGCTGCCGGGAACCGGTAACCGAACGCCTCGTGCTCAGCCCCGTTGTTGCCCGCGCCCAGGCCGAGGATGAAGCGGCCGTCGGTCAGCAGCTGCACATTGACGGCCATCTTGGCGAGATATGCCGGGTTCCGGAAGGCCTGCCCGCAGACCAGGGTCCCGTAGCGCAATCCCGGGTTGCGACCCGCCAGCCAGCACAGGTTCGAGAAGCACTCCAGGTGCGCCTTGTCGCCCCAGCCCATGTGGTCCTCGACCCAGATGGTGTCGAAGCCCGCATCACGCGCCTGCCCCACGGCACGCTCGTTCGCTTCGATGAGTGCCCTCGCCAGGCTCGGGTCGCGTGGGTCGACGCCGGCGGGGGTGTCGAAGAATGCGGGCTGGGTGATCCAGCCGAACGAAAGCGCATCAGCCACCCGCAGGCTCCTGCGTCGCGTCAACGGGAGCTACCACCGGAGTATCCACGAAGCGGTTCCTGGTGCGGTCGGGGATCGTGTCCCCTCGTACCGGGACCGGCGCCGCGAACTTCGCGTGCCAGGGCTTCGGCGAGCTTACCTGCTGCACGGTCAGCCGAGCGGCGTAGGGGTTGTGGATGCCGTGGCGCGCACCAGCCGGCACGATCAGCGCCTCACCGGCCGAGATCGTGTGGGTGGTGCCGTCGACCCAGACGTCGCCGGTCCCGTCCAGGATCGTCACGACGTGTTCCGTGTCCAGGTGCCGATGCCACGGCACGGCGCCGCCCACTTCCAGCCCGTACACCTCCAGGGCCAGCGTCTGGCCGGCGAGCGCCGTCTGATTCGAGAAGTTGTCCGGAGGGAACCACGCGAGCGACGGGAGGTCGACGGGGCCGACCGCCGGGTGGAGCCCCGGCTCCGGCGAAACGGGCGCCTCGAACGTGGCGCGCTCCGCCCGCACCGGATCGAACGTGCGCTGCGCCTCCAG
>JACDBP010000163.1 GCA_013694835.1 Chloroflexota bacterium | reverse complement strand
CCCCTATGGCGGCCTCGACCGCGAGCGGGTCGGGGGCGGCGGTTCCGGCGGCTCCGGCGGCTCCGGATGCGCCGGATGGCTCGGTGGCGCCTGCGCCCAGGATGGCCAGCGCCGCCGCGTGGACCTCGCTGTGCTGGCGGACCTCCAGCGCGAGCCCGTGGAACCCGAACGTCTCCACCTGCCAGCGAAAGTCCTGGACGTCGCCCCATGCATGGCGTCCCAAGCCGGCGGCGATCAGCCCGGCCTGGATCTCTTCGAGCTCCGCGACGAGGGCCGTCGGATGCGGGTAGGCCGCTTCGATCGGCTGACCTTCGACCGCCAGCAGCAGCGCGCGCGTTCGGCGCAGTCGCTCCGCGACGTAGCCGAAACGCTGCCGGTAGGGCTCATCGGGGAAGCGACGACGCAGCTCTCTGGCGGTCATCGGCAGGGCACGCTCGTCGGCGACGAGTCGCGCCCGGATCAGGGCGACCGTAGGCGATCTCGTGTCATCACCCGAGCGCGCCGCGTCCCCGTCCGCGCCGTTGCCGGGATCCGGCACGGCCAGCGCCAGCGTCTGCATCAGCCGGTTCGCGACCGCTTCGTGGCCGCGCAGCACATGGTCGGCTTGGACGCGGATCGCGCTGCGGGTCACCTCCGCGGTCACGTTCGGGTTGCCGTCGCGATCGCCGCCGATCCACGAGCCCCAGCGCAGGAACGGCCGCACCCGGGGTGGCCGCGTGCCGGTGCGGCCGGTGTCGCGGGCCGGTGGATCGGGTCCGTCCGAGCGCGAGGCGGGAACGGTGCGGTCCACGACTCGATCGAGTGCCCCATCAAGCGCTCGATAGACGTGGGGAGTGATGCTGTACAGCGACTCGTCGAAGAAGGCCATCGCCGTCCGCACCTCGTCGAGCGGCGTCGGCGCGTCCCGTCGTAGACCCGCGGTGTGCCAGAGCCCGGTGATCTCCTCGCGCAGGCGGCGGCGGATCTCGACATCGTCCGAGGGGGCCAGTCGTGGGTCATCCAGCTGGTCGAGGAGCCGGTAACAGCGCCGCAGCGCCACCAGCAAGGTGCGCCGGCGCGCCTCCGTCGGGTGGGCCGTGAGCACGAGGGCCACCGACAGGCGCTCCATCAGCTCGGCAGCGCGGGCGGCCGACCAATCGTTCGCACGCAACTGGCCGACGGCAGCCGCGATCGAGCCCGAGACCACCCCGCCCGGTTGGGTCCGTGCCCGTTTCCTCAGCCGCCGGACGCGCTCCTTCTCCTCCGCCAGGTTCGTCAGCTGGAAGTAGAGGCTGAACGAGCGGATCAGGAGGTCCGCCTGGTCCAGGTCGACCGGCCCGAGGATCGCATCGAGCCGGCGGCGCTGGAGCGGGCCGCCCTCGCGGCGAAGGGCGATGCTCGCTCGGCGAAGCCGCTCGACGACGCCCAGCAGGTCGGCGCCACCCTGCTCCACGATGACCTGCCCGAGCAGTGCGCCAAGGAGCTTCACCTCGCGTGCCAGTGGATCACGAGCACCCGCCGTGCCGATCCCGCGCGGCTCGGCGCGAACGGCTGGATTCGCCGTCGAGCGGCGCCGAGCCGTCGTGGTTCGCATCGTCGCCAAGGCTGCATCCCTCCTGGTGCGGAGCCTAGCCGTTCGAGACACCCGCGGGTCGGCTACCCTCCGGCGATGGGCTCGACCACCATCCGCTCTTCTTTCGACCCCACGGGAGGCGAGCCCGTCAGGCTGCCGAGCGCGATGGCGCCGCTCACGCTGGAGACGCTGGACCTGCACTGTGGTGGCGAACCGCTGCGCTGGATCCGCTCCGGGTTCCCCGCCATCCCGGATGCGCCGATCCTGGAGCGCCGGCGGTGGGTCCGCGAACATGCCGACCACATCCGGCGGATCGCGATGTACGAGCCGCGCGGCCACCGGGACATGTACGGCGCATTCGTGCTCCCGCCGCACCGGCCCGACGCCGACCTGGCCGTCCTCTTCATGCACAACGAGGGCTACTCGACGATGTGCGGCCACGGCACCATCGCCCTGGCCGCGGCCCTGGTCGAGCAGGGCTTCGTGGTCGCGGAGGTGCCGGAGACCGTCATCCGCTTCGAGGCGCCGGCGGGACTGATCTCGGCCAGCGTGGCCTCTTCGGTCGACCCCACCTCCGGACTGCCGTCGGTCTCAGGCGTCCGGTTCACGAACGTTCCCTCGTACCTCGCCGCGTCGGACCTCCGGCTG